>DATKYS010000051.1 GCA_035528375.1 bacterium | reverse complement strand
CTGAAGGTCGGCCCCTACGATGTAAATGCGGGATTCGTACCACACCCTTCTTTTCCAGGCGCCCCGCCGCCGAGTGGTACTTTTTGTTAGAATGGGTTCGCGTCGGAGACAGGAGGTCGGTTCCATGCCCCGATTGGTGGCGCTCGGCGATTCCCTGGCCCAGGGGGTGAGCTCCGGGGCGGTGTGGAAGACGAGCTGGAGCTTCCCGGCTATGGTGGCACGCACCTTGGGCCTGACGGTGGGCGCGGGCGAGGGCTTCGATTTCTGCGTCCCCCACTTCGGCCTGGGCGGGATGCCGCTGAACCTGGAGCGGCTGCTCCACGACCTGGACTTCACCCTCGGCGGGCCCGGGCTGGACCTGGTGGACTGGCTCCTGGCGGCCAAGCCGGCGGTGGAGGAGTGGCTCGAGGAGCGCGACGAGTACTACGAGCACGGCTTCGGCGCCCTGGCCCGCAGCTACCCCGGCCCCTACCACCTCCTGGCCTGCTTCGGCTTTACCGTGGAGGACCTCTTCACCGTGAACGGGAAGCATTGCGACAGGCTCATCCGCGAGCGCCGGTGGGACGACAGGTCCGAGTTCATGGAGAAGTTCCCCTCGTCGGCGGCCTACCGCGCCGCCCGGCGGGTCCTGAATCCCTCCGCGCGCGGCGAGCTCAACGAGGCGACCCTGGTGGACTGGCTCGGCCGGATCGAGGAGCTTCAGGGCCCCATCGAGAATCTGATTCTGGTCGTGGGCCTGAACAACGCCGCGGGGGTCGTCACCCGGCTGGAGGTGGTGGAGACCGGCCCCGAGCCGCCCACCCCCGATCTCGTCGAGGAGTTCAGCCTGTGGCACCCCAGGGCCTTCGAGGCGTCCTACCGGCGGCTGGCGGAGCGGATGAGTGAAAAAACTAAGGCGCGGGTCTTCGCGGCCACGCTGCCCTACGTCACCGACTCCCCCCTGATCCGGGGCGCCGGGCCCCGCAACCGCGGACCCCGCGGCGAGCACCACGAGTACTACGTCCATTTCTACCTCCGCGATGAGAACCCCTCCCGGGAGAGGTTCGGCTTCCTTTCCGCCGAGGATGTCCTGCGCGTCGAGGAGTGCCAGGACGCCTACAACGAGGTCATCCGCGCCGTGGCCCGGGAGCGTGGCTGGCGGGTGGTGGACCTGGCGGGATTCTTGAACGGGCTGGTCGGCCGCGGCGAGTACACCCCCGACGCCCACCTGCGGCGTTTTCTGGGCGACGACCATCCGCTCCTCGGGCTCCAGCCCCCCCCGAGGATGGAGCTCTTCCGCTCCGACGCCCAGGGGCGGCGCACCGGAGGCGGCCTGGTCTCCCTGGACTGTTTCCACGGCACCATCACCGGTTTCGCCCTGGTGGCGGAGCTCTTCGTCCGGGCCATGCTCGAGGAGGGGGTGGAGTTCCGCGACGCGGGTGGTAAACCGCTTTCGCCCGAGGAGGTCCGGGTGCCCTGGGAGCGGGTACGGGCGGTGGACCAGCTTCTGGAAAACCCGCCGCGGCTCTGGGCGGACCTGTTGAGCGCCGGGGAGCACCTGGGCAAAATCTGGGAGCGCGTCGGAGGCGTCATCAGCCTCTTCCGCGCCTGAGCACAAGTGGACAACCGCGAGATAGCCTCCGTGATAGAGCGGCTCGGGACGGCCTCGGAGCTCCTGGGCGAGAACCCGTTCAAGGCCCGCGCCTACCACGGGGCCGCCCGGACGCTCCACGGGCTCGCCGAGCCGGCGGAGAAGCTCCTCGCCGAGGGGCGGCTGGGGGAGCTCCCCGGCTTCGGCAAGGCCCTGGTGGAGAAGGTCGCTGCGCTCGTCGCCACCGGCCGTTTGCCCCAGCTCGAGGAGCGGCTGGCGAAGCTGCCGTCCGGCCTCTTCGAGATGCTGGAAATCGAGGGGCTCGGCGCGAAGCGGGTCAAACTCTTGTGGGAGACCCTGGGGACGACCAACCCCGGCGAGCTGGAGTACGCCTGCCTGGAGAACCGGCTGGTGGAGCTGCCCGGCTTCGGTCCGAAAATCCAGGCCAACGTGCTGGCCGGAATCGGGCGGTTGAACCGCTACCGGGAGCGGCGGCTGTACCCGGAGGCGCGTGCCCTGGCCGACGACCTCCACGGTAAAATTTCCGACCTGCCCGGTGTGGAGCGTTGCGCGGTCGCGGGGAGTATCCGCCGCCTCGCCGAGACCGCGGGCGACGTGGACCTGCTCGTCCGGCTCGCCTCGGGTGAGAAGGAGGTTTTCACCGACGCGCTGCGCGGCACCGATTGGGCCGATGGCTTGAGGACCGGCGACGAAGGCGGGCTCCGGTTCGACTACCTCGGCACCGAGGTGGACCTGCGCAATTCCGAAGTGGGGCGCTGGGGGACCCACCTGGTCCTCGCCACCGGCTCGGCGGCCCACGTGGACGGTCTCCGGGGGCTGGCCCGGGAGAGGGGTCTGGACCTGGACGCCCTGGAACTCGACGACGAGGGCGAGGTGTACCGGGCGCTGGGGCTGGACTTCGTCCCGCCGGAGCTGCGCGAGGGCCTTGGCGAGATCGAGGCGGCGGCTCGGGGTAATTTACCAAAACTCCTCGAAACCGCGGACATCCGCGGCGTGTTCCACGTCCACACCACCGCCTCCGACGGGACGCAAAGTCTTGAGGAACTGGCCAAGCTCGGCGGGGAGCTGGGCTACGCCTACATCGGCGTCAGCGACCACTCGCGCTCGGCCTTCTACGCCGGGGGGCTCTCCGTCGAGGACCTCGCCGCGCAGGCGGACCGAATCGCACGCCTGAACGACCGCGGTCGGCCGTGCCGCCTCCTGGCCGGGATCGAGTCCGATATCCTGGCCGACGGCTCCCTGGACTATCCCGAAGAGATTCTGGGGCGGCTGGATTTCGTCATCGCCAGCGTCCACGCGGGCCTGCGCATGCCCCGGGAGAAGGCCACCGCGCGCGTCCTGGCGGCGATAGAAAACCCGTTCACCACGATGCTGGGCCACGCCACCGGGCGGCTGCTCCTGGCCCGTGAGGGCTACGAGCTGGACTGGGATCGGGTGCTGGCGGCGCTGACGGAGCGCGGCGTCGCGTTGGAGCTGAACACGAGCCCCCACCGCTTCGACGCCGACTGGCGCGTCCTGCGCCGGGCGAGGGAGCTCGGCATACCCGTGGCGCTCAATCCCGACGCCCACCGGGCCGAGATGTTCGATACCGTGGCCCTCGGGGTGGGCATCGCCCGCAAGGCCTGGCTTACCGCCGCCGATGTCCTGAACACCCGGGAACTGCCCGACCTTTCGGACTGGCTGGCGGCCCGCCGCGGAGAGAGGAACCGGTAAGTATGGACGGGAACGAGTGGCAGAAATACTTCGACGCCCACGCCGCCGCCTATCACCGCGAGCCGTTCACCGCCCACACCGCGGCCGAGGTGGAGTTCATCGTCGCCGAGCTGGGCCTCGCGCCGCCTATGAGCGTCCTGGACGTGGGCTGCGGCACCGGGCGTCACGCGGTGGAGCTGGCCCGGCGGGGGTTCCGGGTGACCGGGGTGGACATTTCGGAAGGGATGCTGACCGAGGCCCGGCGCGCGGCCGCGGAGGCCGGCGTGGAGCTCGACCTGGTGAGGATGGATGCCGCCCGCGGGCTGCCCCCGGGGCCCTTCGACGCCGTGATTTCAATCTGCGAGGGTGCCTTCGGGCTCCTCTCCTACGCCGACGACCCCCTCGAGCAAGGGGCGGCGCTCCTGGGGCGGATGGCCGCGGCGCTCGTCCCCGGCGGGAGGCTCCTGGCGAACGCCCTCAGCGCCCTGCGCTACATCCGTGGGGTCGGCACGGACGAGGTCGCCGCCGGGCACTACGACCCGGCCGCCCTAGTGGAGACGTTCAACCTCGAGGTGGAGGGCGGCGGGTCGGTGCGGCTCCTGGAGCGCAGCTACACGGCGCCGGAGCTCCTCCTCCTCGCCCGCCTGGCGGGGCTGGAGGTGCTCGGCGTCTGGGGCGGCACCGCGGGCGCGTGGAACCGCCTCCCCGTCACCTGCGACGACTACGAGCTGATGCTATCGGCCCGCCGGCCGGCCGACGATTGACCCTTTAACATCCCCGACAAATCGTCCTCATGGAGGGAACCGTGCACAGACCGATGAAGGTGGAGGTTCTGCGGGAGTTGGTAAAGATTCCCAGCGTGGGCCCCCGGACAGCCGAGGACCTTTACGATTTGGGAATCCGCGGCGTGTTCGACCTCACGCGGCAGACGCCCGAGGAACTTTTCGAAAAACTGTGCAAGCTGCGGGGGAAACAGGTTGATTCCTGCACGCTCTACATCTTCCGCGCCGCGCGGCGCTACGCCGAGAAGCCGGATACCGACCCCGAAGAGCTGAAGTGGTGGCTGTTCAAGGATTGACGGTCGGCCCCTGCGAGGGTGACGCGAGATTCAAACAAATTTCGTAGGGCGGGGTTTCCTAACCCCGCCGATTTCACGTTCCCGGCCTCGACCCTCACCCCAGCCCTCGCCTCGTTGCGATGATGTAGGGGCGGACCTTTAGGTCCGCCCGCGGGCGACCGTGGACGGTCGCCCCTACGACGAATCGGCATTGCCGGTGAATGTAGGGCGGGGATTTCAGTCCCCGCCGTTTTCATTCTTCCCTTGACAGATGTTCAATTTTCGTCTACACTAAATCCGGTTATTCGGTTATCGCATAAACACGAAAAAGGAGACGCGCCGTGCCCGAAGCACCCACCCTGGCGGATTTCAAGGAAACGGCAAAACTCTTCCGCGCCCTCGCCCACCCCCTCCGCCTGGCCATCACCTGCGGCCTGGCGCGCTCGCCGGTCACACAGGGCGAAATCGTCGCCGTCCTGGGGCGGCCCCAGAGCACCGTCGCCCAGCATCTGGCCAAGCTGCGCTCGGCCGGGGTCGTCTCGGGCAGCCGCGAGGGGGCCCAGGTGGTCTTCCACGTCACCGACCCGGCGGCGGGCGCCGTCATCGAGGCCGTCTGCCGCCAGCGGCACAGCTCCGCCCTCAGGGAGATAACCTGGGAGGAGCTCGGCGCCCTCGACTGGAACTCAATCTAGGAAAATTAAACGACGAATCTTTAAAAGGAGCCGACATGGCAGGGTTAGGTAAAAAACTACGGGAGCACCTCGGGGAGCGATTCCCCGGCCGGGTGACCTTCGATAAAACCGAGCGGATGCTCTGCGGCCACGACATCGCCTCGGTCCCCAAGCTCTTGAAGCCGCTCATCGGCGGGACCGTTCCCCGCGCCGTGGTCCAGCCGGCGGACGAGGCCGAGCTGGTCGAGCTGGTGACCTGGGCCTGCGGGCGCGGCATCCCGCTCACCCCGAGGGGCAAGGCCACCTCGGGCTACGGCGGCGTCCTGCCGGTCAAAAAGGGCCTGGTGGTGGATTTTTACCGGATGCGGGACGTGCTCGAGATAGACGCGAAAAACCTCACCGCCACCGTGGAGCCGGGTATCACCTGGGAGCAGCTCGACGCGCAATTGAAACCGAAAGGCCTGACCCTGCGCACCTACCCCACCAGCTACCCCTCCTCGACGGTGGGCGGCTGGCTGGCGCACGGGGGCGCGGGCCTGGGCGCTTACGAGTACGGCTACTTCGCGGACAACGTAATCTCGGCCCGCGTCGTCCTGTCCTCGGGCGAGGTGCGCGAGCTCGCCGGCGACGACTTGGATCTCGTATCCGACGCCATGGGCACCACGGGCTTCATCAGCCGGGTGACCGTCAGGGTAATGCCCGCCGAGGAGCTGGACGTCATCTCCATCTCCTGCGCCGACGCCCACGACCTCCAGCGCTTCATCGAGCGCATCATGGCCGAGGGGCTGCCGGTGTGGTCCATGATGTTCATCAACCCGCGCATGGCCAAGCTGAAAAACCTGTCCCCCCTGCGGGAGCACCACGGCGAGCCGGTCGAGGAGCGGGTCCTTCTGCCCGAGACCTACGTCATGACGCTCACCTTCCGCAAGCGCGACGCCGAGCGCATCCACGCCTACTTCGACACCCCGCACCCCGAGTGCTCCGCCGAGATACTTTCCGATAAAATCGCCCGGCACGAGTGGGGGAACCGCTTCAACCTGATGGTGGTCAAGCGGCTCGGTCCGTCCCTGGTCCCGGCCGAGGTGGTCGTTCCGTTGAAAAATCTGGGCGACGTGATGACCGAGATCGAGGAAAAGCTCCGGCAGCCGGTGGTCAAGGAGGCGGTGATAATCCGCGAGGGCCGGGGCGGCGTGCCGGAGGCGGTGATTCTCGGCTTCATCCCCGCGGACGAGCGGCGCTTCGGCTACACCTTCCTCTTCGCCCTGTCACTCTCGATAATGAAAATCGCGCGGCGTCACGGCGGCCGTCCCTACGCCACCGGCCTCTACTTCGCCGGCCTGGCCGACGGCATTCTGGGGGCCGAAAAGGTCAAAAGGCTCAGGGGCGCGAAGCGCGAGGCGGACCCCAAACGGCTCCTGAACCCGCGCAAGGTTTTGTCCAACGGGCTGGTGGGGGTGTTCATGGGCCTGGCCGGGTTTTTCGAGCCGCTGGTCCGGGCCCTCGGGAACGGGGTTTCCGTTGAGATAGGCGAGCGGCCGAAGAAGCCGGTCCGGGGCATCCCCGCCGACGTGGCCTGGTACGCCTACTCCTGCTCCCAGTGCGGCTACTGCGTGGACGCCTGCGACCAGTTCTACGGCCGGGGGTGGGAGAGCCAGAGCCCGCGCGGCAAATGGTACTGGCTCCGTCGGATGATGGAAGGCAAGGTGAAGTGGGACCAGGCGATGGTGGACACCTTCCTGGTGTGCACGACCTGCGAGCTGTGCAACCTGCGCTGCTCGGCGTCGCTGCCCATCGAGCCGGCCTGGATGAAGCTGCGTGGAAAGCTCATCCAGGACGACGGCCGGATGACCTTCCCGCCCTTCGAGGTGATGGGGGCCGCCACCACGGCCCAGGGGAACATCTGGGCCGGGTATCGGAAGAACCGCGCCGACTGGTTCCCCGAGGACCTGGCCGCCAAGCACGGCCCCGGCGTCAAGGCCCCGATCGTCTACTTCGCCGGCTGCACCGCCAGCTACGTCGAGCACGACATCGCCCAGGCCACGGTGCGCCTTCTGGACGAGGCGGGGGTGGACTTCACCACCCTGGGCGAGGTGGAGAACTGCTGCGGCACGCCCATGCTCGTGGCCGGGAAGTGGGACGTTTTTCTGGAAACGGTGCGGAAGAACATCGCGGCGGTCAAGGCCACCGGCGCGAAAACGGTGGTCACCTCCTGCCCGGCCTGCGACATGATGTGGCGCCACCACTACGCCGGCTGGGCGAAGGAGTTGGGCGTCGAGTACGACATAAAGACCCGGCACTACTCGGAGATTATTTCCGAGAAGCTGGCCGCCGGGGAGTTCGAGTTCCCGGAAAACGGCGGCGAGAGGGAGCGTGTCACCTGGCACGACTCCTGCCACATCGGGCGCGTGTCCGGGGTGTACGAGGAGCCGCGGGCGATGATAAAGGCCGTGCCCGGCGTTGACTTCGTCGAGATGGCGCACAACCGCGAGGAGGGCCACTGCTGCGGCTCGGTGCTCACGCTCATCAAGGACCCGCCCGTGGCCGCCGACATCGGCGAGGAGCGCCTCAACGAGGCCGTGGACGTGGGGGCCGAAAAGGTCCTGGCCCTCTGCCCCTGCTGCGAGTTCCAGCTCCGCGTCAGCCGGGACAAAAAGGACGTGAAGGTCCAGGTGCAGGACCTGGCGCGCTTCGCCGCCGGGAAGCTCGGCTACGATTTCCCCGACCCCGAGCCGGAGGTCCGGCGCCAGTGGGCCGTCTTCGAGAAGATGATCGCCCTCATGACGCCCAAGGGCTTCGCCGAGCTCATGGACACCATGTGGCCCGAATTGCTCAAGGCCATGCCGCTGGGCATGGGCGCGATGATGCGGTTCATCGGGCGGCTGGGGCCGGTGGGCGGCGGGATGCTCTTTTTGATGCGGCCGCTGTTCCCGATTCTCTTCCCGATGCTGCTGCCGGGGATGATGCCCAAGGTCATGGCGACCATGCTCGAGCGCATCGGGGGGATAGTCCCCATGCCGGACTACATGGCCGAGCAGATGCCGGAGCTGATGCCGGGTGTGATGGACCGTCTGCTGCCGCACATGGTCAGGGAGCTGGTGCCGCACGCGGTGCCGAAGATGATCCGGTTCCTGCGGACGCAGCGGAAGCGGTAGGGCGGCCCGCGATCCCCCTCTCCCTTCTAGGGAGAGGGTTGGGGTGAGGGTCGGACGGCGGCCCGCAGAGGGGCCGCCCTACATCATCGCAAACGCGGCGGAGGGTTGTGGGGCCCCCCTCACCCCGGGGGAGAGGGGATGGGGGTGAGGGCTTCCTTTGAAAAATAGGGCGGGGTACAGAGCCCCTGCCCTACGCAATTTGATTGAATCGCACATCACCCTCGTAGGGGCCGACCTTAAGGTCGGCCCGATTTGTGTTTGAGGAAGGATATATTAAAATAGCTCTTGACTTATTGCTGGAGCTGTGGTATAATAATATAGGTTTGAATTACTGCTTGGGCGCGGTTTATTGTACATAATAGTGCGCAATTAAATGAGCCAACATTTATATATTTAAACGGAAGGAGGTTGATATGAAGACATGAATGATAGTAAGTTACTGTTCCTACTGGGTACCGTCACTATAATCATCAGCGAACTATGCACAATACTATTTCATGATACACCTATAGGGCAAGTTATTGGATTGATTTTTACACTATCTATATTGCTCGGATATCTATTAACGATGCTCGATATGAAAAGATAAGTGACGGTAAGGCAGGCGGGTGTTGATTCCCCATAGGTTGAATCCACCCGCCTTATTTATCTAAGGAAGCCCTCACCCCTGCCCTCTCCCACAGGGAGAGGGAGACCGTTCAGGCGACTTCTACGGCGTTAAAAAGGGACCGCGCGGGCGGTCCCTCTGTTCACTCGGAGACGTAACCGGGCGGTTAGCCGCCCATCTTCTGGAACTCCTCCAGGGCCTTGAGCATCTCGGGGTCCATGCCCTCCATGCCGCCGGGCATCCCGCCGGCGCCCTGGTCCAGCATCATCCCGCCCATGAACATCATCATCAGGGCGTTGGCGTCGATCTTCATCGGCTCGGCGGAGGTGAGCTGGCTCTTGTAGCCCGACCGGCCGTAGTCGGTCAGAACCAGGGGCTCCCCGTCCTTGGAGACGACCTTGACCAGGCCGAAGAAGGGCACCTCGGGGGAGAAGTAAATCTCCACGGACTCGCCCTCGTGGGTGACCACCACTTTGTCGCAGGCGTAGGTCTTGCCGCCGACCTCGGCCTTGACGTTCTTGACCAGCTCGAAGGTCGGCATGGGGGTTTCCTCGGCCGCCTTCTCGCCGCCGTAGGCCTCGGCCATCTCGGTGGCCATCTCCATGCCGGCGGCGGCCTGGTCGCCGATGAGCTTGGTGAAGCTGGGGATGTCTATCTCGAAGGCCTGACCCTCGGCCTCCACGATGAGGCGCAGGACGATCTTGTTGAACTCGTCGAGGCCGGTCTGGATGTCCGCGGCCGTGGCCTCGCCCTCACCTTCCACGCCCTGCATGGCCATGGCGTCGGCCAACATGCCTTCCTCGGGAATCTCGGGGTTCTGGAGCCATTCCACGATCTCTTTACCGAACTCCTCGTAGGCCTCCTTCTCGACCAGCACCTTCACGACGACCTTCTGGCCCTCCTCGGGTACGACCACTTCGATCCAGTAGCCGGGGACGCCCCCGAACTCCTCCTCACCGACCAGAGCCAGGGTGACCTCGCCCACGTCCTGGGCCGTGTAGGTGACCCACTCGCCGAGCTCCGTGGTGAATGTGCCCGGCTTGGTGGGGACGACTTCAGCCTCGCCGTTCTCCCCTTCCACCTTGGCCTCCTCCTCGCAGCCGACCAGGCCGAAGAGGAAGGCGAAGGCGAGAAAGAGCAGGAAAAATTTTGCGGTTTTCAAAACGGACCTCCGTTTCAGGGGTTGGAGTTTCGCTTCGAAGATCGAGTATAGCGGCGCCCCGCGGGTGTGTCAACATTACAGCAGGCGGTCCAGGACGAGCCGTACCTCCAGGACGCCGGAGTCCAGGCTCGAATCCTCGTTGAGGGCGTAAACCACCTCGAGGCTGCCCACCCCCAGGTTGACGACCAGGCCGATTCCGTAACCGAGGGCCCGTGTCCACGTCGTCGGGGTCGTGAAGGGCGCGGTGGAGAGCGGCCGATAGTAGGCGAAGTCGCCGAAGGCGAAGAGGCGTCCCGAATCCCCCAGCCGCAGTCGGTACTCGGCCGTGGCCAGGGCGTACGCGTCGGTGGGCAGCTCGCGGTTGCGGTAGCCGCGGGGTCTGTACGCGCCGCCCAGGTAGAAGCAGTCCAGGGACACCGGCGGCCGGACGTCGGCCAGCCCGCCCTCCAGCAACAGCGCGAGGGTGTGCGGTTCGAGGGGCGTCCAGAATCCGTCGCCCCCCAGCCGGGCCCGGAGCGGCGTCTCCCGCCGAGCATCGTAGCGCCGCTGGCCGGCTTCCAGCCTGCACCACAGGTCGAAGCCGTCGGTGGGGTCGCGCGGCCGGTCGGTGTAATCCAGAAGGGCCCCCAGCCCGGCGCCCAGATAGACACTCGACCCGACGCCCTCCTGAAAGTCGGAGGAGAACCGGGCGGCGATGGAGAGCTCGAGGTGGTCGCCCAGCGGCTGGCGCAATTCGGCCTCGCCGGCGTCGGAGCGGCGGTTGGCGCGTCGGAGGCCGGTGTAGGCTAGTTCCAGCGCTGCCCGACTGCCGAAGAGGAACCGCTCGGTGTATGCCGCCCGGTAGTCGGCGTTGTCGGGAGAAGTCCGTCTGTACAGCCCCGCGAGGTCGTGCCCCCCGCCGCCCAGGTTAACGAGGCTGAACTGGATCTCCCCGTAGAGCTCGGTCTCGCCCCCCGTTTCGCCGAGGCCCAGGGCGCCGTCGAAGTAAACCGTCCGCCCCGGCTCGACCTCGAGCCGCAGGGTCGTCCCGTCGAGGGTGAGCGCGACGTGGTCGTAGTAACCCGTTCGTTCCATGCGGCGTCGGGCCGCCTCCAGGGCGTTGGGGGTCAAGGGGTCGCCCCGCGCCAGCCCCAGGGCGGCCAGGGCGGTGCGCTGCGCGTCGTCGTCCAGGCCCACGACCTCGATCGTGTCCACGCAGGTGAGGTCTCCCTCCGCCAGCTCAAGGGTCAGGTTGAGCGACCCGTCGTCCGCGCGTCTCGGCTCGACCAGCGCCACCTCGGCGTTCAGGTAGCCCGCCGAGGCGTAGAGGTCGCCCACGGCCCGGATGAGGCCGGTCGGCCCGTCCCTGCGCCAGCCGGTGCGCGCCGCCGCCTCGACCAGCCGCGGCTCGACGGCCCGGGCGCCGTTCACCGTCAGCCCGCCCAGGGGGGCCCGCTCGCCCCGCTCCAGGGTGACCCGCAGCAGCACGCCGCCCTCGCGCGCAGACGATGAAGGCACCAACCGGGCGTCCAGGTAGCCCTCAGCGGCCAGGGAGGCCGCCGCCGCTTTGAGCGCCCGATCCGCCAGCTCCTCGTCGAATTCCTCCCCCACCCGGAGCACGGTCAGCTCGGGCAGCTCCGCCCCGTCCCCCTCCAGGCCCACCAGGGGGAGAGCCCCGGCCGAGGCGGCCAGGATTATCAAAAGCGATGCGGTGGAATATCTCACGGCCGATTCCCGGGGTTCAAGAAGGGGAACGGCCCCCGGCGTTCCCCGTCAAACCGGTCCCCGACGAGGGGGATCAGTGCAGGCGTTCCTGCCATGGATGGCCCTTGTTCCAGCCGGCGTAGGACTCGTAGTCCACGAAGTACACCTTGAGGTCGGCGTAGGACTCGTAATCCACGTAGTAGATGACCACGTCGGCGTAGGACTCGTAGTCCACGAAATACCACAGGGCGTCCTCGCCTGCGGCGTAGCTCTCGTAGTCCACTACGTAGACGTTCAAATCGGCGTAGGACTCGTAGTCCGCGACGTAGACGTTGAGGTCGGCGTAGGATTCGTAATCGGCCACGTAGACGTTGCCCGCCGGTGCGGGGGCGAACGCCGCCAGGGTCAGGACCGCGAAGAGCTTCTTCACCGCGCACCTCCCCTCCCGTGTCGCGGGTCCGGTGTACGTGTAGGGCGGCTCCGTAGGACGAGTCCTCTGCGTGCCGCCGCGGGCATTCCGCTCGTAGCGGGCCCAGGTTACGTTCCAAGTATAGGCCGTTTCGGCGCCGATCTCAACGTTCACTCGGCGTAGGGCGCCAGCGACTCCTCGCCGAAGGCGCCGTTCCCCGGGGCGTACCACCGCCCCCGCCAGCCGTTCTCGTCCCTCGCGTACACGGAGACGCCGTAGGTGCCCTGGTTGAAGCCGGCCACGAGCCAGTCGCCGACGGGAAGCGCGCCGCCGGGTATCTGCTCCTCCCCCACGGTCCAGCGCAGCACCACCGCCCCGTTCCAGGGCTTGGCCTGGAGGAAGCCCTGGTACTCCGCCCCGTCGGGGCCCTCCCCGGTCACCTCGAACACCGCGTCCTCGGGCCACGCGCCCAGGGTCGGCGGTTCGCCGGAGGCCTCGCCGATGGCCTCCGCGCCGATTCCGTCGCCGCCGGTCCAGCGCCCGGTGAGCCCCCGCTCCTCGAGCCGGTACACGCCGACGACCAGTCCCCCGGGGCCGATCCGGGCCACGGCGAAGAGACCTTCCCCGAAGGTCATCCCCACGCCCCGGGCGTCGTGACCCCCGCCGGTCCAGACGAGCTCGAAGGCCTCGGCGCAGTCCGCGCACCGGGTGAGGGTCACCTCGGTGGAGAAGGGCTCGCCGCCGGGAGGGGTGCAGATGGAGGTATAGGTCACGCTCGGACGTTCCGCGCCTTCGGCCGTGTCTCCCGGCGGACCGGGGAGGGGGGACGGGCCGTCGTTCACCGGCTGCGCCCCGACGTCCTCGGGGATCGGGGCCTCGCCCCCGCCGCAACCGGCCAGGAGTACGGCGGCGATGAGGAGCGCGATGGTCGAGCGAGCGGCGGTTATAAGCATCAGATGGCGTCCAGGCGCGGTTTCAGCTCAGTGGAAGGGCTATTATACCCGTTAGAATCGCCGGGGGCAATGAACCATCGCCCCGACCTCGGGGGGGGGGTGATACGTGCCCTCACCACGGCCCGTGCCCCGTCAATTGCGACGACGTAGGGGGCGGGTCTTTAGACCCGCCCGAGGGCGACCGTGGACGGTCGCCCCTACGTGATATTGCTGTGTTTCGTTACGTAGGGCGGGGATTCCCATCCCCGCCGTTTTCACGTTCACAACCCCGACCCTCACCCCAGCCCGTAGGCGAGCCTCTCCCTGGAAGGGAGACGGAAACCGCTGCACCCCTCTCCCTAGCCCTCCCCCCAAAGGGGGGAGGGGACCGCTGCACCCCTCGCCCAGGCTTGCGATGATGTAGGGGCCGACCTTCAGGTCGGCCCGTTTTTTTCTAAGGTAGCCCTCACCCTCATTCCCGTCGGCGCGCCGCTCCCACAGGGAGAGGGGGGCCGCTTCGACCCTCACCCGGCCCCTACCGCTCGCCCACCGCGTCGGGGACGGTCTCGGCGAACCGGGGCAGGACCTGGCGCAGGACGTTGCCGGTGTAGGACTCCTCGATGAGGGCGACCTTCTCCGGCGTGCCCCGGGCGATTATCCGCCCCCCGTCGTCCCCGCCCTCGGGGCCCAGGTCCACGATGTAGTCGGCGTTCTTTATCACGTCCAGGTTGTGCTCGATGACGATGACCGTGTTGCCCGAGTCCACGAAGGTCTGCAGGACGCCCAGCAGCTTGGCGATGTCGGCGAAGTGCAGCCCCGTGGTGGGCTCGTCGAGGATGTAGACGGTCTTGCCGGTGGAACGCTTGGTGAGCTCGCGGGCCAGCTTGACGCGCTGGGCCTCGCCGCCGGAGAGGGTGGTCGCCGGCTGGCCGAGCTTGACATAGTCCAGCCCCACGCTGGTGAGGGTCTCCAGCATCCGGGCTATCTGGGGGATGTTGCGGAAGAGCTCCAGCGCCTCGGAGACGTCCATCTCGAGCACGTCGGCGATGTTGTAGCCGCGGTAGCGCACGGAGAGGGTCTCCGTGTTGTAGCGCTTGCCGTGGCAGACGTCGCAGGTGACGTAGACGTCGGGCAAAAAGTGCATCTCGATTTTGATGAGCCCGTCGCCCTGGCAGGCCTCGCACCTCCCGCCGCGGACGTTGAAGCTGAAGCGCCCCGGCGTGTAGCCGCGGACCTTGGCCGCGGGAAGCTGGGCGAACAGCCGGCGGATGTGGTCGAAGACCTTGATGTAGGTGGCGGGGTTGGAGCGGGGTGTGCGGCCGATGGGGCTCTGGTCTATGTCTATGACCTTGTCAATCTGCTTGAGGCCGCCGATTTTCTCGAAGGGGCCGCCGTGCATCCGCGTCTGCCGCAGGGCCGTGGCCAGCGCCGGGAAGAGCGTCTCGTTCACCAGCGAGCTCTTCCCCGACCCGGAGACCCCGGTGATGGCGGTGAAGGTGCCCAGCGGGATGCGCAGCTCCACGTTCTTCAGGTTGTGGTGGGTGCAGCCGTAGATCTCGAGGAAGTGGCCGTTGCCCGGGCGGCGCCTCGCCGGGACGGCGATGGCGAGGTTGCCGGCGAGGTAGCGGCCGGTGAGGGAGCCCGGGGCCCTTTTGATCTCCTCGGGGGTCCCCTGGGCCACGATGCGCCCGCCCATGTGCCCCGCGCCGGGGCCGAAGTCCACCATATGGTCCGCCGCCAGCATCGTCGCCTCGTCGTGCTCGACCACGATCACCGTGTTCCCCAGGTCTCTGAGGTCGGTGAGGGTCTTGATGAGCTTGACGTTGTCGCGGTGGTGCAGGCCGATGGAGGGCTCGTCCAGGATGTAGAGAACGCCGACCAGGCCGCAGCCTATCTGGCTGGCCAGGCGGATGCGCTGGGCCTCGCCGCCGGAGAGGGTCGGCGCCGACCGGTTCAGCGTCAGGTAATAAAGGCCCACGTTGACCAGGAACCCCAGCCGGGAGCGGACTTCCTTCAACAGCTCCTGGGCTATCTTGCGCTCGGTGTCGTTGAGGTTGAGGCCGGCGAAGAACCCGACCAGCTCGCTGACGGGCAGCTCGCCCAGCTCGTGGATGTTGAGACCGTCGAGGGTCACGGCCAGCGCCTCGGGGCGGAGCTTCTTGGCCTCGCAGACCTTGCAGGGCAGGCTGGTGAAGAAGCGGCCGTAGAACTGCCGGGCCGCGTCGGACTTCGTCTCCCGGTACAGCCGGTGGAGGTTCTCGACGACCCCGGTGTAGGCGTGGGTGCTGGAGCCGGAGCCGTGCTCGTACTCCCAGGTGAACTCTATCTCCTCTTCCTCGGAGCCCTCGAGGATGACCTGGTGAACCTCGGGCTGGAGCTCGGCCCAGGGCGTGTCCAGGCTGAAGTTGTAGTGGGTCGCCAGGCTCTCCAGTCGCGAGAGCCGCCAGGTCTTCGTCTCGTCAATCTTGCCCCAGACGGCCACGGCGCCCTCGCGGATGGAGAGCGTGGGGTCGGGCACGACCAGGTCCGGGTCCACCTCCAGGGTTGAGCCCAGGCCGCCGCAGGAGGGGCACATTCCCTGGGGGCTGTTGAAGGAGAACATCTGGGGGGAGAGCTCGGGGAAGGAGACGCCGCAGATGGCGCAGGCGTTGTGCTCACTGAAGATGGCCCGGCCGCCGGCGTCGAAGTGGGGGCCTTCGCTCGGTCCCCCCTCGTCGGGGGCGACCTCCCTCTCGGCCAGCCGGGCCACCGCCTCGGCCACCGCGCCGGAGAGGCCGTCCGAGTCCTTGACCAGCGCGATGGTCATCACGCCGTCCGCCAGACGCAGGGCGGTCTCGATGGAGTCGGTGAGCCGGGCGCGGATGTTCTCGCTGGCAATCAGCCGGTCCACGATGACTTCCACATCGTGGGGCCGCTTGCGGTCCAGACCGGCAATCTCGGTCAGCTCCTCCATCCGACCGTCTATGACCGCCCGGACGAACCCCTGCTGGCGCAGGCTCTCCAGGAGGTTCTTGAACTCGCCCTTCCGGTTCTTCACCACCGGGGCGTTGACCATGAAGCGGGTCCCGGCGGGGAGCTTCATCACCTCCTCGACGATCTGCTCGGCGCTCTGGGAGCCGATGGGCCGGCCGCAGGAGGGACAGTGGGGCTTGCCCACCCGGGCGTAGAGGACGCGGAGGTAGTCGTAGATCTCGGTGATGGTGCCCACGGTGGAGCGGGGGTTGCGGCTGGCGGCCTTCTGCTGGATGCTGATGGCCGGCGAGAGACCGGTTATCTGGTCCACCTTGGGCTTCTCCATCTGCCCCAGGAACTGGCGGGCGTAGCTGGAGAGGCTCTCGACGTATCGCCGCTGGCCCTCGGCGTAGAGCGTGTCGAAGGCCAGGGAGCTCTTCCCGGAACCGGAGACGCCGGTGAATACCACCAGGCGGCCCCGGGGGATGACGAGGTCTATGTTCTTGAGGTTGTGCTCGCGGGCCCCGCGGATGGTGATGTCTTCCATGTGGTAGTGGCAAGGGGTTTAAACCCCTTGTCTCCATTTTTTTTATTGGGAGCGGTGGAGAGCCGGTTTTAATCATCCAATAATAGATGAAAAGTTCGTCGGAGTCAAGGCGGGGGGGGAAATCCCCCCCGGGGGGTCGAACCCCCACGAAAAATGTGCCGGATGATTGCCTACCCCTACGCGGGAAACTTTCGGCCGGTTCCTGAGTTCTTCTGGTGGCTGGGGGCCAAAGGGGCCTTCGGCGCGGATCGGGACCCGTCCGTCGCTCCGGGGGGACGGGGGTTCTCCGACCCGACCTTGACCGTGGAACGAATGTTGCTATAATCCTGTGTGAGGTTTATTTCTGCACGATGCGTTTTCTCATACCAGCGCTGGCGCTCTGCCTGTTGACCGCGGCCTTCGCCGAGGAAGCGGTCCTGCGCCCCGGGGAGACCCTGGAGGCGCTGGCGGAGCGCGCCATGGGGCAGGCCGGTCTCTGGCGCCTCTTGTTGACGGTGAACGAGGACCTGGCCGGTCGCGACCCCCAGGCCGGCGAGCGGCTGACGCTCCCCGGTCCCGAGGTGGGGTGGGCGGAGCTGGTGGCGGGCGACGGTCACGTCGTAGTCGGCCGTGAGCACGGCGGTTTCGAGCCGCTCCACCCCGACACAGCCGTGGCCCCCGGCGACACTGCGCGCACGGGGGAGCTCTCCACCGCGGAGCTATCGGTGGGCGGCGCCCGGGTCATCCTGGCCCCCTCGACGGGCCTGCGCCTCGAGGGGTCCGTCCGGAGCGCGGACGCGAGCTCGACCCTGTTGGAGCTCCTCTACGGGCGGGTCCGGGCGGTGCTGGACGCGATCCTGGGCGACGGCGAGGAGTTCCGCATCGGCGGACCCACGGCGGTGGCCATCGTCCGCGGGACGGATTTCGAGGTCGCGTCGCCCGACCCGGGCGTGACCCAGATAGCCGTTTTCCGCGGGCGGGTGCTGGTAGAGCCGCGGCTCGCGGGCGAGCCCGCCGGGGAGCCTTTCGAGCTGGGCCCCGGCGAGGGCGCGGTCGTCCGCGAGCACGGCGTCACCCGGGTGGCCCTCCCCGCCGAACCATCCCTGCTTCGGCCCGGGGACGGCGCGTCCCTGGTCTTCGCCGCCGACGCCCGGCGGGGCGTGGTGTTCGAGTGGGAGGCCCCCGCGGGGGCGATCCGCGTTTACTTCCAGCTCGCCGCCGATCCGGCCTGCACGCGACTCTACGAGGAGCGCGAGTCGGCCGCCGGCGAGGCCCTCCGCCTGGAGCTGGTCCCCGGCACGTACTACTGGCGCGCGGCCGCCCTGGACGACAACGGCCTGGCGGGCGAGTTCTCCCCGGCGCGCTCCTTCGAGGTGGTCGTTGACGACACTCCGCCGGACCTGGAGATTCAGGGCTGGCGGCTGGGCGGCGGCGGACGCACCCTCACCCTGTGGGGCCGGACCACGGACGCGGCCAACCTCGTCGTCGGCGCCGGGCCGGTCCCCCTCTCCGGCGACGGCGGCTTCGAGGCCACCGTGCCCACGGGCGCCTACGACGGCTCGGTGCCCCTGATCGTCCGCGACGCGGCGGGCAACTCCCGGGAGTACCGCCTCGTGTTCCACATCCCCGACCTGCCGGTGGGCCTGGTGGGGCCCACGGGGGGCACCGGCCTGAACGCCCTCGTCTCGCCGCGCGGCCTGGAGCCCTGGTCCATGCGCGTCGCCCTCGGCGCGGACTACTACGACTGGCTGGTCGGCTCCACCGTTCCGGAGTACACACCCCTGGAGCGGGCGGTGCAGCCCTGGCTGGCCGTCTCCCTCGGCCTCGGCGGCTGGGGGGAGCTCTCCCTCAAGGCGCCCTACGTGAACCAGATTTTCTCCGGCGGCGAGACTTTTGGCGGGATGGGCGACCTGGCGCTGGAGGGGAAGCTCTCGCCCCCCGCGCCCGGCGATTTCGCCTACGCCCTCTACGCCCGCGCCGCCCTGCCCACCGGACCGACCTATCCCGAGCGGGACGAGGTCGCGAACTACCGCCCGCCGGTGGACCTGGGCCCCGGGACCCCCGACGGCCGCGCGGCCCTGACCGCCGGTCTGGCCCTCCAGTACGATTTCCTCAAGGGCGGGGTTCTGGGTAATCTGGGCTACGACTTCGCGGCGGGGGGCGGCTTCGAAGGCGGCATCGGACTCGTCTGGGCCGCCACCGACTGGCTCTCCCTCTCCGTGGAGGGCCAGTACGGCGTGTCGCCCTACAACGCCTTCTCCCTGGTCCCCGGTTTCCACTTCCGCGTCGCCGACCTGGACGTCTCGCTCTACGTGGACGTGCCCTTCGCCGCCGATGAGGTCCTGGAAACCGGGCTGGCCGTCGTGCTTTTCGAGCTTTAACGGGGGCGACCGGAGGGGGTCTGTCGGTTGAATCCCCCCGGAATGCGGCGGAAAAGTGTATGCGGGATTCGGTTTTATTGAAGGTGGCCCTCTGCGGCGCCCTGCTGGCGACCTCCGCGGCGGCGGAGTCGTCATCTGCGAGGCCGAACTTTTATACACCGACGACGCGGGCGACTGGGGGGAACCGACCCTGTGCTTTTTCTGCATGATGCGCTTCGACGGCGTCTGGAAGGTCACACTCTGGAAGGAGAGGGATTGATGAAGTACCCGCTCGTAATACTCCTGCTCCCCCTGGCGGCGGCGGCGGTGACGGTTGAAGAGCTGGCCGTCGAGCCCGACAGTCCCGACTGGGCGGGGCGGGTCGAGGAGGTCGGTCTGATCGAGCTGGTCGCCGGTCTGGAGCGCATCGCCGATGACATCACCCTCTCCGCCGGCGCGAGGCTCGACCGCCTCAGCCGCTTCGCCGACCAGGAAATCGGGGTGGAAGCCCTGCTGCGGGTTTCCGCCGACGGGCTTCCCATCCTGGCGCTCGCCGAGGGGCTGCCGGGGAACCTCGACCTGCTCCTGGCTTTCTACCGCTGGGTGGTGGACGACGAGGCCCGGGAGCGTCTGCTGGTCGCCATGTACCTGGGTCTGGACGTTATACGCGAAGAGTTGCGGGATTGCGCCCGGAGCGGTGACGGCGAGTCCGCGTCGGCGGCCTGCGTCCTCTTCGACCTGGAGGGCGAGGTCCACGTGGATGGCCTGGTGCGGGCGTTGTCCCTCAAGGGTCAGCCCGCCATGCTGTCCGTGCTCGGTCTCCAGGGCGCCGGGGAGGAGGCGTACGCCGCGCTCGTCTCCGCCATCCGCGAGCGCCGGCCCGGCGCCATGTCCTACGCCCCGGTCATCTTCTCAGCCGGCGGCCAGTTCGGCGTCAACTTCCTGGATGATTACCTCCAGAGCCCCGATATCGAGGTCCGCCGCGTGGCCATCCTCGTCATCAGCGACTTCAGCGGCAAGGACTACTCCTACATGCTGGACTACGAGCCCGAGGCCAAGGACTACATCCGCGAGGGGCTGCCGGTCCCGCCGGAGCTCCGGGAGGACTGATCGGCGGCGCCTCGGGGGGGACGGCCGCGGCCGCCCGTTTCCACGATTGCCAAACGTAGGGGCCGACAGACGGCGCGCCGTTTAGGTCGGCCCGTGTGTCCCCTCCCCCCTCTTGGGGGAAGCGCGCTTACGGGCTAGGGTGTGGGGCGGGCCGACATAATGGTCGGCCCCTACACCATCGCAAGTCGGGTGAGGAATAAAAGCGGCGGGGAACGGATTCCCCGCCCTACGTTGCCATATACGCAACTTCCCCTCGCGGAAGGAACTGGACAAGGGGCGGCGCAGTCGGTAAGATAGTTCCCCGGCAACATTCCAATCCCGGATAATAATGATCAAGGGCATAGGCGTAGACCTGGTCGAGGTGGAGCGCTTCCGGCGCGGTCACCACGAGGGGGGCCTCGAATTCACCGAGGAGGTCTTCACCCCGGCCGAGGTGAAGTACTGCCGCTCCCAAGCGCGGTACTGGGAGCACTTCGCCGCGCGTTTCGCCGCCAAGGAGGCGGCCTTCAAGGCCCTCGGCGCCGGGCTGGCCCAGGGCATGCGCTGGAAGATGGTCGAGGTGGTGCGGGAGCCGTCGGGCGCGGTCTCCCTCCTCTTCAGCGGTCGGGCCACCGAGATGGTCCGGTCTCTGCGGATTACGAAAATTCATCTCACCCTGACCCACAACCGCCATTCCGCCGCCGCCGTGGTCGTGCTGGAGAGCAGGGATTGATACTCGAGCCGCCCCAAGGAGGGACACCTCGATGAGTAACATCGGCTCCTACGACGAGAGGCTGAAAGGTTTTTCCTGGGACATCGCCCGGCGGGAGCTGGGCTGGACCGAGGGCGAGCCCCTGAACATCGGCGCCGTCTGCTCCGACCGGGTCTGCGACCGCGGCCTTGGCGCTAATACCGCCCTGGTGTGGGAGGGCTTCGGCGGCAGGCGGGCCGCCTACACCTTCGCGGACCTGCGGGCCCACTCCAACGCCTTCGCCAAATTCCTCGCCGGCCAGGGCCTGGCGCCCGGCGACCGCATCTGCATCTTCATGGACAAGATTCCGAGCCTCTACTTCTCCTTCCTGGGCGTCTTGAAAATGGGCGGCATCGCGCAGCCGCTCTTCTCCGCCTTCGGCGACGACTCCCTCCATGTCCGCCTGGAAAGTGCCGGAACCCGCGCCATCCTCACCACCCAAAAGCACGTGCGCAAGGTCCGCAAAATCCGGGATTCCCTCCCGGCCCTGGAGAAGGTCATCGTCGTGGACGGCGAGGAGGCCAAGCTCAAGCCCGGCGAGATTTTCTTCGACGTGGAGGCCGCCCCGCGCCTCGAACGCTTCGACGTATTCCCCTCCGGCCCCGAGACCCCCTCGGTCCTCCACTACACCTCGGGCACCACGGGGCAGCCCAAGGGCGCCCAGCACGTCCACGCCTCCATCTGGGCCCAGTACATCACCACCAAGTGGGTTCTGGACCTGACCGACGACGACGTCTACTGGTGCACCGCCGATCCCGGCTGGGTCACCGGCACCAGCTACGGCATCATCGGCCCCTGGAGCATGGGGATAACCCAGTGCGTCCTCGACGAGGGCTTCAGCGCCGACCGCTGGTACAAGTTCATCCAGGACAACCGGATCACCGTGTGGTACTCCGCCCCCACCGCCATCCGCTCCCTCATGCGCCAGGGCACGGAAACGGTGAAAAAGTACGACCTCTCCTGCCTGCGGCACCTGGTCAGCGTGGGCGAGCCGCTGAACGCCGAGGCCGTCATCTGGAGCCAGGAGGCTTTCGGGCTGCCCTTCCACGACTCCTTCTGGCAGACCGAGACCGGCTCCATAATGATCTCCAACTACCCCGGAATGCCCATCAAGCCGGGATCCATGGGCAAGCCCTTCCCCGGCATCGAGGCCACCGTGCTGGATTTGAAGACCCACGAGCCGGTGACCGAGCCGGGCCGGGTGGGGCTCATCGCCTTCCGCCCCGGCTGGCCCGCCATGTTCCGCGCCTACCACGCGAAGCCCGACGTGTACCGCTCGAAGTTCGTCGGCGACGTGGACGACCGCGACCCCGACGACCTGCGGCAGGATAAAAGTTTGTGGTACGTCTCCGGCGACCGGGCCTCCATAGACCCCGAGGGGTACTACTGGTTCGTGGGCCGCGACGACGACGTGATAAACACCGGCGGTCACCTGGTCGGGCCCTTCGAGATAGAATCCGCCCTCATCGAGCACGAAGCCGTGGCCGAGGCCGCCGCAGTCGGCAAGCCCGACGAGGTCAACATGGAGGTCGTCAAGGCCTTCGTCACCCTCAATCCGGGTTACGAGCCCACGGGCGACCTCGAGCTCTCGATAATGAACTTCATCCGCAAGAAGCTCTCGCCCCTGGCCATGCCCCAGGAAATCGAGTTCACGGACAAGCTGCCGAAGACGCGGTCGGGGAAGATTCTGCGGCGCTACCTCCGCGCCCTCGAGTGGGGCGAGGAAGTCGGGGATTTATCCACTCTGGAAGACGATTGACACCCTGCGGACGGTAATACAAGGGGCTTAAGCCCCTTGCCCCGAAGGCGGCAACAAGAGGCCACTGCCTGCCTCCCTTGACAAACCTGACAAACCCGACAAACTTGACAAACCCGATGAATCGGTCTATACTACGTCCGTACTTCCTCCCCACTGGACCAACTTCCAGGTTCGCCTGAAAGTCTTCAGTGGGGTTTTGTATACACTTTACTAAAAAGCACTTTTTAAAAGGAATTTGATTATGAAAACAATAAAGTTTCATTCACATTTAAGTATTCATTTTGTGGATGCAATGATAAAAAGATGTAATGAATTATCAGAAACCAAAGATGAAGTAACTCTGGATTTTAGTAATGTACTAAGTATTAAACCATTTGCAATATCTCTATTATATCATTCAATAAAACAATATTTCAGGAATTTTAAAAGATTGTATATAATTGAACCAAGGTCACAAGGAACTAGAGAATATTTAAAATCAAGTGGATTTTATGGTCAAGCTACAACAAGGAAGTTGAATAGAACTACATTCGAACTTACTCCTATTAGTAAACACTATGAGCAGAAAGTGTTAGAATATTTAGAGATAATTAAGGACCAAGTTCCTTATTTGCATGATAATATATTATTTATAACTCAATTATGTATGAATGAATTAACAACGAATGTAAAAGACCATAGTGAATCACCGTTTGGGTGTGTTGTATGTGGTCAAATTTACTCTAAGAAAAAACAAATTCATATTTCAATTTCAGACTATGGTATAGGGTTTTTAAATTCATTGTTAACAGTAAAAAAAGATTTATCTAATGATATTGAAGCAATAAAAACAGCAGTAGAAACACAAGTTACAACGAGAAAACAGGCTGTTGGGGGAATGGGACTGCAACATATTAAGGTAGGTATATTAAACGTTAATGGAAATGTAAGTTATTTGTCTGGTTTGGGTATGGTTACATATGAAAAACAAAAAAAGAAAACACGTAGAATCGTGAAAAAATTAACTGCTTATGTAAAAGGCGTTACTATTTATATAATTATCCCTCTAGTCTATACAGATGAACAAACACTTTTCGAGGAGATTTCGGATGATCTTTTCAATTAAGAAAATAACTGCTGGTCAGTGGGTTGCGACGCGTGATGCAGGGAAAGCAGTTAGAGAAGCTATTATAGGCCGATGGCCTAAGGGTGAAGTTATTATTTTGGACTTTGAAGGGTTAATTATCGCTTCAGTTTCTTTTCTTGATGAAGCATTTGGCTTATTGGTGATGTCGTTACCTTTATGTGAGGTAAAAAATAGACTTAAAGTTAAAAAAATGGATAAAAACGATTACAATTTAATGAATCAAATAATAAGCTCCAGACTAAAACAGGAAGCAGTTAACTTGATTGAGATAGATGAAAGTTAACTTCTAACATAGATATTAAATCTGAAAGGAACGCCCATGTCCCGCGAGATGCACGATACCGTCCGCGAGTACGTCATCGGCGAATACGTTGACGAGGACGACGACATCAAAATAGATGACGATACGCCGCTCATCTCCAGCGGAATCGTGGACAGCTTCTCCATGGTCTCCCTCAAGGTCTTCCTGGAGAAGAAGTACGACATCAAGCTCCCCGACGAGGAGGCCACCCCCGAGGCCTTCGACACGGTGAACTCCATCGTGGCGCTGGTGAAGAAGTTCCAGGCCAAGTAGGGGACCCCCCTCCCTAACCCTCCCCCCAAGGGGGGAGGGGACGGCCTACGCACTCATCTATAAAAAAAACGCCACCTCTTTTCGTCAGGAGGAGTCATGGCCTACTCGAAGGTGTCCCGCGCCGGATTCGCCGAGGAAATAGAAGCGATCAAGAGCAAGGGCCTCTACAAGGAAAAACGGTTCATCTGCTCGCCCCAGGACGCGGAAATCACCGTGGAGTACCCCGAGGGCGCGGCTCAGGAGAAGGTTTTAAATTTCTGCGCCAACAACTACCTCGGCCTCTCGAGCCACCCCGAGGTCATCGCCGCCGCCCACAAAGGCCTGGACACCCGCGGCTACGGCATGAGCTCGGTCCGCTTCATCTGCGGCACCCAGGACATCCACCGCGAGCTGCAGGATAAACTGACCGAGTTCCTGGGCACCGAGGACACGCTTCTGTTCCCGTCGTGCATGGACGCCAACGCCGGGGTCTTCGAGGCCGTCCTGGGCCCCGAGGACGTCATCATCGCCGACCGGCTCATCCACGCCAGCCTGGTGGACGGCATCCGGCTCTGCTCCGCCGAGTACGACACCTTCAAGCACATGAACACCAAGCACCTGGCGCAGAAGCTGGAGCAGCACCAGGGCAAGCGCAACCGGCTCATCGTCACCGACGGCGTTTTTTCCATGGACGGCGATATGTGCCCCCTGGGCGAGATGGTGGCCCTGGCCGAGGAGTACGACGCCATGATTCTGGTGGACGACTCCCACGCCTCGGGGTTCATCGGCAAGACCGGCCGCGGGGTCCACGAGCACTTCGGCGTGATGGGCAAGATTGACATCATCACGACGACGCTGGGCAAGGCGCTGGGCGGTGCGTCGGGCGGGTGCGTGTCGGGCCGCAGGGAGCTGGTGGAGCTCTGCCGCCAGAAGGCCCGGCCCTACCTCTTCTCGAACTCGCTCTCGCCGGTCATCACCGCCGCCTCGCTCAAGGTCCTGGAGATAATCATGAAGAGCACGGAGCGCCGGGACAAGCTGGAGGCCAATACAAAGTACTTCCGGGAGGGGATAACCGCCGCCGGGCTCAGCGTCCGCCCCGGCGAGACCCCCATCGTCCCGGTCATGCTCTACAACGCAAAGCTGGCCAACGACATGGCCCGCGACATGTACGCCGAGGGCATCTACGTCATCGGCTTCTTTTTCCCCGTGGTGCCCAACGGCCAGGCGCGCATCCGCGTCCAGCTCTCCGCCGCCCACGAGAAGGCGCACATTGACAAGTGCGTGGAGGCCTTCCGCAAGGTGGGCGATAAGTACGGCATCCTCGGCCTGGACAAGGACGGGATAATCGCCAAGTACGGCATGTAGGTTCGCGTTCGCTCGCGGGGCGGAATTGTGAGAAACCTGAACCGTTCCCCGCGGGGCCGTGGCCGGCTTCAAGCCGGAAGTATGGGATGTAGGTTCGCGTTCGCTCGCGGGGAGGGATTGAGAACGACCGGAACACTCCTCGCGGGGCCGTGGCCGGCTTCAAGCCGGAAGAGGGTGGTGTAGGTTTGGGTAGGCTTGCGGAGAACCGTTACGTAAATTTGATGGAAAATGCCTGGCATTACGCCGGGCGTTTTTTTTACCGGCCCCTTGCCACACCGCGCAGACGGTGGTATATTACTTACGTGGAGGAGTGGACTTTCTCAAGAAGTGCCGTTATAGCTGTGTTTTGAATACTTCGCAGGCGTTCGACCCAAGGAGGTTGAAATGCGCAAGGCGTTGATAATACTGTGGTCTCTGTTGGTACTGGCTTCGATGGGGCAGGACCCCGACAACATAATCGTCAAGTACGACACTGCGTACGGCGGCAGCTACCTCTCCAGCGCGATAAGCGACCTGTGGCCGAGTTGCTCCGCCACGTACTACGATGGCAGCACCTGGTCCACCTTCATATCCAGCCTGACAGGCGGCGACTGGGATATGTGCATCGTCGCCGCAATTAACTACACCAGCTACACCACCAGCGACTACACCGCCCTGACGAACTGGTACAACGACTTCGCAAAGCTGCACTACTTCGACTGGTACGCGCACGGCAGCTACAACGACGCCCTCGAGACGGCCATGGGGGTCGGCAACCCGACCTCGATGGTCTTCACCGCGTCCCACTACTGCTGGGATCTGGGCCACGCCTTCACCTATGGCATCACCTCGTGGACACTGGACGACCACGGCTGGGGCTTAAGCGTCTATCACCACCGCTACCCGTGGACCACCGCTCACCCGGTGACCGGTTGGACCGCGACCGAGACCGCCGGCCAGGCTGGTATTCTGGAGGCGGAGAACGGCATGGGTGTCGTCACCGGCCTGTATGAGAGCTTCATCGGCGGCGGCCAGGAGCAGCAACTGTGGGAGAACGTGCTCACGAACTACTGGATACCGAATGATCCGCCTTACGTGACCGGCATGGACCCCGACGACGGGGACACCGGCGTGCCGGTGGACACCAACATCGTCTTTCACTGCGTGGATGACTTCTTCGCCATTGACCTGGATACGATTGACTTCACCGCCCGCGACACCACCCTCTCCGGTGGCCGTGCGGTGAGCGCCAGCGCCGCCATCAGCGCCAACTTCGAGTCCGCCCGCTCGATCGCCGGCGACCTGGACCTGGACGACACCGACCCCAGGGATGTCGTCTGCACCTTCACCCCCGCCGATCCGCTGAACGGCGACGACGCCATCACCTGCACCGTCGCCGCCGGCCTGGCCAACCGCTACGATATCGAGATGGAGGAGGACTTCGTCTGGAGCTTTACCACCGAGGAGCTCAACGTGGTGCAGACGAGTTGGGGGGCCATCAAGGCGGAGTTTTAAATAATCCGGGAACGTTCAACCAAAGGAGGAGAAAATGCGAAGAGCGTTGTTAGTCTTGGTGGTCGTTACCGCGGCTATCGCGGGGCGGTACGACATCTTGATCTGCCACACCGACCCCGGCGCAACCTCGGACGCCCAAACCTACATCGGCGGCGACCCCTACTACGACAGCGTTACATTCCTGGACTGCACCACGACCACCCCCAGCATGGACACCCTGAACGATTACGGCGTCGTCTTCACGTGGAGCAACTACGCCTACGACGACCCCACGGCCTTCGGGAATAACCTGGCCGACTACTTAGACTACTACGGCGGCGTCGTATCCTGCTGCTTCGCTCACGACTCGGGCAGCTGGGGCATCGCCGGCCGTTACGCCAGCGACCCTGACTACTGCCCCCTGACCCGCGGCTACACCTATCACTCCAGCACCCGCCTGGGCGATTACGAAGATTACTGGGGCATCATGGACGGCGTTTCGAGCATTTCCCACATCAACTACTGGCAGTACATCTCGACGGAGAGCGGCGCTATCTGGATCGCCGACCTGGAAAACGGCACCGACATGGTGGCGGTCAGTGAATGGTGCTTCGCTGCCGCCGTCAACCTGTGCCCCGGTGACTACCACTTTTGGGACGGCGACGGCTGGGTGCTCTACAACAACGCCATCAAATTCGCGATAGGGTACGATACCTCCCCCCGACCTTGGGTGGAGGGCATGGACCCCGATGACGGGGAATCCGACGTGCCGGTGGGCAGGGACATCGTGTTCCACTGTTGCAGCGGGATGTTTGGAATTGAAGTTTCCACGATAGTCTTCACGGCGGAGGACCAGTCGCGGCGATCGGGAGACAGAGCCCTGCGCGCCGGTTCGTCTTCCCTCTCGACGAGCTGTAATCCCCGGCCCGCGGGCGAGATTCCGGGAACGCTCGTGATTGATGACAGCGACTGGACCGATGTCGTCTGCACATTCACCCCCGACGAGGACCTGCCGGTGGACCTCATCACCTGCACCGTGGACGGTTGCCTGGCGGATCGTACCGGTCGTGAGATGAGATACGACTTCGTCTGGAGCTTTACCACCGAGGAGCTCAACGTGGTGCAGACGAGTTGGGGCGCCGTCAAGGCGGAGTTTTAATCCGATACTCGGGGGGAACAAAAAGACGCCCGCGGACGACCCCCTCTCCCTTTTAGGGAGAGGGATAGGGTGAGGGTCGGGGCCGGGAACGTGAAAACGGCGGGGAAAGGATTTGCTTCGCATAGCTCGCTTCTCTCGGTTCCCCGCCCTACGGGCACCATGTCGAGACGGGCCGACCTGAACGGCGCGCCGTCGGTCGGCCCCTACGTCATTGCAATTCGCGGCGGCCCGCAGAGGGGCCGCCCTACGTTATCGCAGGCGCGGATAAAGGGTGCGACGGCCCCCTCTCCCTTCTAGGGAGCGGCTCGCCGACGGGCCGGGGTGAGGGTCGGGGCCGGCGGCGGGGACAGAAGTCCCCGCCCTACATTTAGGGAAAGGTCGCGACTACTCGGGCTTGAGCTCCCGGGTCATCAGGTCGCGGACGCAGTCGGCGGGGCTCTTCTCCCCGTATAGCATCCGGAAGACCTCGGCGGTGATGGGGAGCTCGATTTTGTGGCGCTCGGCGAGGGCCGTGGCGGCAACGGTGGTGGGCACACCCTCGGCGACGTGGACCATGTCGGCCAGGATGTCCCGCAGGCTCTCCCCCCGCCCCAGGCGGTAGCCCACGTTGTAGTTGCGGCTCTTGGGGCTGGAGCAGGAGAGGAGGAGGTCGCCCAGGCCGGAGAGCCCCTTGAAGGTTTTTCCCTTGGCGCTGACGGCCTTGCCCAGGCGGGCTATCTCGACGAGGGCGCGGGTGATGAGCGCGGCGCGGGCGTTGTCCCCCAGCCCCAGGGCGTCTATGGCCCCGGCGGCGATGGCGAAGATGTTCTTCATCGAGCCGCCGATGTCGGCGCCGATGGGGTCGTTGGAGGTGTAGAGGCGGAGGCGGTCGGAGGATAGCTTCTGCTGGATCCAACGGGCGGCGGCCTTGGAGCGGCTGGCGATGACGGCGGCGGCGGGGAGCCCCTGGGCCACCTCCTCGGCGAAGTTCGGCCCCGAGAGCACGCTCAGCCGCTTGTGGAACCGGTCGGGGAGCACCTCCTCGGCCAGCTCGGTCATCGTCTGGTGGCTGGTGCGCTCGATGCCCTTGGCGGCGTTGACGACGATGGCGCCCTTGGTGAGGTACGGTTTGAAGCGGGT
Organism: bacterium; assembly: GCA_035528375.1. Taxonomy (NCBI): domain Bacteria; species bacterium. Next base: position 55,152 of record DATKYS010000051.1, on the reverse strand, counting down.
GATGACGTCGCGGGCGAACTGGGTCGGCCCCATGGAGAAGACCGTCCCCGCGCCGCGGGCCGCCTCGGCGATGTCATCGGTGATTTTTATCGAATCGGGCAGCCGAGCGCCGGGGAGGTAGTCCACGTTCTCCCGGTGCAGGGAGAGTTTGGCGGCCAGGGCGGGTGTGTGGGCCCAGAGGGTGACCGGGACGCCCGCGTAGTCGAAGGCGATGGCCAGGGCGGTGCCCCAGCTCCCGGCCCCCATGACGGCGATTTTATCGGGCAGTTTCACAAATCCCCCGCGAAGGCTGACCGCCGGGGCATTATAGCCCCCGCCCCGCGGTGAGTCAAACCGGGGCCGTTTGTCGGAACGGGCTGGGGTGAGGGTCGCTTGTCCCCTCCCCCCTTTGGGGGGAGGCTCGCCTACGGGCTAGGGTGAGGGGTAAAACCAGCCGCTTGGTTGAAAAATGAGCTATACTGTACCCAGGTTTCGTCCGGCGGATGGAGGAGCGGAGATGAAAGTGCAGCTGACCGCTGTTTTTCAGAAAGTGCCGGAAGGCTATATCGCCTTCGTGGAAGAGCTTCCCGGCGCGAACACCCAGGGCGCGACCCTCGAAGAGGCCCGGGAGAATCTTCTCGACGCGGTCCGGCTGTTGCTGGAGTGCTACCGGGAGGAAGCGGAAAAACGATTGGAGAATACTGAGGTTATCCGGGAACCCTTGCAGCTGACGGCATGAAACGCCGGGATCTGATCCAGCATTTGATCGGGTCCGGGTGCCTTCTGAAACGCGAGGGTGGTAAGCACAGCGTATTCGTGAATGCGACGACGGGAAAGATGTCCACGGTCCCCAGGCACACCGGGATCAGCGATACATTGGCGAAGAAGATATGCGCCGACCTGGGGATTCCACAACCTTGAACGAGAGCCTGTAAAAGAGAACGGCCCTGCGGCCGGTTTTTTTTAAGAGTTGACGGTTGGACGAAGAAGTGAAGTCGTCCCGCGGTCCCCTCCCCCCTCTGGGGGGAAGCGCGCTTACGGGTTGGGGTGGGGGGTAAAGCGGCGGGGATTAAAATCCCCGCCCTACGTTTGGGATATAGCCGGGGTGAGGGGTGAAGCGGCCCCCCTCTCCCCGTGGGAGCGGGATAAAGGGTGAGGGTTGCCTTTGAAGAACGGGCCGACCTAAAGGTCGGCCCCTACGTCATCGCAACGCGCATACGGGGGATTTCGTAGAGGTAGCGGTGGGGGTAAAATCCCGCCCTACTCCTTCAGCCGGGCGTCGAGGCTGGGCAGGCAGCCGCAGTAGCGCTGGCGGTAGATGCCGAGCCGCCGGGCCCGGCTCTGGCCCCGGGCGAAGAGCGGCCGCCAGTCACGGTAGAGGAACTCCGCCCCGGTCTCGGCGGCCACCTGTTCCGCGACGCTTTTTATCAATTCGTGGCGCTGATGGCGGGAGAATAAAAGTGTGGTGGTGAAGGCGGCGCCGGACTCGGCGGCGAGGCGGGCCGTGGGGAGGAGGCGCAGGCGGTAGCAATAGCCGCAGCGCTCGTCGGAGGGCTCCGCCGCGGGAGGCGAAAACTCCGGCGCGTCCAGGCGCACCAACGGCAGCCCCTCGACCCGGACGACGGTCCCCAGGGCGTCCAGGCGGCGGTCGTGCTCGGCGGCCGGCTCGATGTTCGGGTTGACCCACACCCCGAGCACGTCGTGCCCCTCGCCGCGCAGGTCCCGGAGCGGCTCGAGGATGCAGATGCCGCAGCAGATGTGGATGAGGACGTCCATCGAGGCGAGTTTACCGCCGCGGGGCGCAGCTTGACAAGGCCCCGGGGCGCCTTTAATCTAACCGAAACGTCAACGCGGGAGTCGGACCGATGCGCCGGATCGCCACGCTGGTCTTTGTTCTGTCCCTCGTCATGGCCGCCGGCGCCGGGGAGGCGCAGGACGCCCTCGCCCTGCACCGGGAATCCCTCGGCGTGGACGCCATCTGGGAATCGCTGGAGTCCATCCGCTACTCGGGGACCATCGCCTCGGGCGGGATGGAGGGTTTTTCCGAAATCCTGGTGGTCCTGCCGGCGGAGAAGCCCGCGGTGAACGCCGACGGGACCTGCGACGCCGGGGACTTCATCCGGGGGATTTACTACAGAAGCGAGGTCACCCTCGGTCCCCTGCACGAGCTGGTGCTCATCACGCCCGAGGGGGGCTGGATCGCCGCTTCCAACGGCGAGGTCCGGGAGCTGGCCGGTGTCGAGCTCGCGGATTACACCACCTCTCTGGTCATGGACGCCCTCCTCTACTGTCACCCCGACCCGGCCCTCTTTTCCGTGGCCTGGGCCGGTGTCGAGGATGTGGACGGCGCCCCCTGCGACGTGCTGGACTTCGGTCCCGTGTCCGGCGGCCTCCCCTTCCACCCCCGGCGCTACCACCTGGACTCCGGCGACGGTTCCCTGCGCCGCATCACCTCCGAGCTGGACGGGATCGTCCACGTCACGACGTGCTCGGATGTCAGAGATTTCTCCGGCCTCCGTCTTCCCTCCCGCTTCCACACCACCCTCACGGGGCTGCCCCTCACGATTGACCAGACGATGGAAGACGTAGCCCTCGACGAGCCGGTGGACCCGGCCCTCTTCCTCCCGCCGGTCGGGGCGCGCCTGGTGTTCCCGGAGGGTGAGGACCGGGTTCGGGTGCCCGTTGAGTTCACCGGCGACGCCATCTTCGTCCCGACCCTGGTGAACGGGGAGCCGGTGTGGATGATTCTGGACAGCGGGGCCACGATGAGCGTCCTGTCCACGCCGGTGGCCGAGGAACTGGGCATCACCACTGTCGGCACCGGGGCGGGGGTCGGGACCGGCGGCCTGGGGGAGGTCGGCATCCTGCAGGCCGACAGCCTGACCATCGGCGGCCTGACCTTCGAGGAGCCGACCCTGGCGACGGCGGACCTCTCCGTATTCGGTTGGCACTTCGGCCGGGAATGGGGCGGAATCCTGGGCTACGAGCTCTTCGCCCGGACCGTGGTCGAGATAGATTACGCGGAGTCCGCGCTCACGATTTACGACCCGGAGACCTACGTGCCGCCGGAGCCCGAGCCCGGCGTCATCGAGATTCTGCCGCTCCGGCTGGACGAGGGCATCCCCGCGGTGGAGGCGGAGCTCGACGGCGTCCGGGGCTACTTCGCCCTCGACCTGGGGAACCTGAACTACACCACCGTTTACCGCCCGACGGTGGAGGAGTACGGCCTCGAGGAGCGTTATCCGGACTGGCGGCCGCAGCTGGTGAGCGGCTTCGGCGGGGCGAACTTCCACCGGCTGGTGAAGTCGGGCGAGTTGCGTCTGGGGTCGGTGAGCATCCCCGAGCCCCTGGCGGTGCTGACCGGCGAGACGGAAGGGGCGCTGGCCCGCAGCCGGGAGTTGGGGAACATCGGGCAGGACGTTCTTCGGCGCTTCCGGCGGGTGACGCTGGACTACCCCGACTGGCGGCTGATTCTCGAGGTGGGCTCCGACGGTCTCGGGGAAGGCGTTCCCCCCAACCGCCTCGGATTCACCACGGCGGGCGGCACGGTGGTCGTCGTCTGGGAAAATTCCCCGGCGGAGCGGGCGGGGCTCCTCGAGGGCGACGTCGTCCTGGCCCTTGACGGCGTGCCTCTCGAGATCCTCACCGCTCTGGATCTCGTCGAGTGGTCGGCGGCCGAGCCGGGCACCGAGCGAACCCTCACCGTCCTGCGCGGCGGGGAGGAGCTGGAATTACGCATGACGACCGAGGAGATTTGGTAAAAAACCGATGACGGGAAAGACTCTCCAGCGGAACGCCCTGTCCCTCCCCCTCGCCCTGGCGCTGGCGGCGGCGTGGCTTCCCGGGTGCGAAGGGGCCGGCGACGCCGGGGCCCTCTGGGAGGTTCACCAACGGCTCGTCCTGGGACGGGGGGAGCTCCCCCGCGCGGGGAGCCTCATCTTCACCACGGACGTCCTGGGGTACCTCACCGAGTCGGAGCTGGAGTACCGCCTCGGGGAGGACGGCTCGCTGGAGGGTTTCCGGATCATCCCGCTCAGCGGTCCCGACCAGGGGCTCGTCGTCTGGTCGCCGGACGGGGGATTGGAAAAGACCACGGGGGGCGCCGTCCGCCGCCTCTCCCCCCGCGAGAACGAGGAGGCGGCGATCAACGCCCTGTTCCTGAGCGGGGCCTACCTGGAGCTCGAACCCTCCTTCGGGCCGGAGGGCGAGGTGATTTTAAACTGGGACGGGGCGCTGCTCAGGCTCACCCTGGAGCCCGACGGGCGCCTGTCCGGGGCCGAGGTGTTCTTCGACGAACGTATCTGGTACGCGGGCTTCGGCGAGCCGGGCGACGGGGCGCCGCACCTCTCCCGCACCGTCTCCGTGAACCCCGGCGATTCCCCCGCCTACGAGCTCGAGCGGGCGGAGTTCCGGGAGCTGGACCCCGGGGAGGTGGACCTGACCCCGCCCGAGCCCTCGGGCCTGGTCTACGACGAGAGCGCGGAGCGCACCATCCCGTTGCGCCTGGCGGGTGGTATGCTCCTGGCGTCGGCGACCGTGGGCGGCCTCGAGCTGGAGCTCGCGGTGGATTCCGGCGCGGCGATAAGCTACCTTCGGCCCGATGTCGCTGAAAAACTCGGGCTCGTCCCCGTCGGCGAGAGCCTGGTCGTCTCCCTGGGCAACGACGCCACGGGGCACGGCGTGGCCGTGGTGGACGGGCTCGTAATCGGGCCGGTGACACTCGAGGGGCAGACGGTGGTCATCGGGGAGCCGTCGTTCCTGTTGAGCCTCGTCGCCCCCTTCGACGGGCTGATCGGTTACGATCTGCTGGGTCAGGTCCCGGCGCGGCTGGACGTGGAGGCCGGCACCCTGGAGCTCCTGCCGCCCGGTGCGGAGCCCGTGGTCCCCCCGGGGGCGGTGGTGGTCCCGATACACCTGCCGGGGCGGCTGCCGCAGGTCCCGGGCGAATTGGAGGGGGTGGGCGGCCTTTCCTTCATACTGGATTCGGGGTCGCCGCTGGAGCTCCTGGTCCTGCCGCGCAGCGCGGGCCGGCTGATGGACCTCTCGGGGGCGCAGCCCGGGGATTACACCTTCATGAGCCTGACGGGGCTCGGCGGGATCATGGGGGCGCTCTTACGGCAGGCGGATTACTACCTCGTCGGCGCTCAACCGGCGACGGGCGTACATCCTTCGTTCTGGCGGGTGGACGACCCCCGGGTGACCTACACCCTGGGCGAGGCCGGGGGGCCGCTGTCCGTCATGGACGCCGACGCGCTGCTGGGGCTGCCCTTTCTCGTTCGCTTCGCCGCCGTGATCTTCGATTACCCCCGGGAGCGGCTGATTCTGGAACCGCGGGCGGAGGGGCCTGCCGAGTAGGCGGTCGGTGTCCAACCCCGGTGGGGGTAGATGAAGCGCGTAGGGCGGGGGCTTGAGTACCCCGCCCATATCACGTTCAAGACCCCGACCCTCACCCCGGCCCGCGCCGTATGAATTGCGATGACGTAGGGGCGGACCTTTAGGTCCGCCCGTTTATTAACAAAGAGCTTACTTATCGAGCCGGTTTGGAAGTGAAGCATTTCCCTCTACAACCTGGGAGGCCACAACCCTTCGCGTTCGAGCCTTATTGCTATGACTCTTGGGGAAACACCAAACTCGACACAAATCTTTTCGCTCGCCACGGTTTTTAGGTAGTCAAGATTATCTGCAACAAATGCCCGTTGGTCAGACGGAATCGAGCTTATTAGCTTTTCGAATCTCTCTTGAAGCAGGTCTCTAGGCACTAACAGACGCCCTGCAAATTCATTGGCTTGAAACTCAAAACGTAAATACGCTTCATCTTGCTCTGCATCCAAGAATTCCAGATAATCATCTATCGTTTGCAGACTTAACTCTTCAAGAATGCTCCGGTGTAAGATGAAGTGCCCCAATTCGTGCGCAAAAGTGAAACGAAGACGATTTTCGTTACGGTCATCTAAATATCTATTCAGACTAACACATAACTCATTTCTACTTACAATGATGCAACAATCGAATACATTCGGCATAGCTGTTGGTACTACATCCAAGCCTGCCTTTTCGCATATCAGCTCGCTATCAATAGGTAATTTATAGTCCACTAGGTAAGTGGTCCGAATATCTTCCGCCCTCCCCCAAAGCTCTTCCTTTCTGATGAAGGGACACATGAATTGAAAGCTCATTTATGCGCCTCCTTAATGCTCTCCAGCAGTTGGATTATCTCTTGTCTAGTGGGTTTGATGCTGTCAATGGTCCTGAAAAAGACGGGCAGCAATTTAACTAGCTCCTCATCCTGCATCACATACCCTGGGATCTCTCCCCGGTCAACATGCGCCAGGTCGGAGAGCTCTTGCCACTTCGGTGAGCCAATTTCGATTTGCAGTAAATTTGCCAACCGCTCCAGAAATACCTCATCCTTGGGCGGCGGAAGAATCCCGCGCTCGACCTTGCTCCAGTTGCTGGGATCCAGTTCCAGCTTCTGGCAAAATTGGCGTAGGCTCAAATCCAACGCCAATCTTTGCGCCTTTACGAAGTCACCGAACATAGCTCCTCCATTACTATGTTGTCTGTTCAAGTGTCTGTGGTAAATATTATACCACATTCACAAGAATTTCAAGAAAAAAACGGAACCCGTACTGGGTTCCGTTTTATCTGCAATTGCCGCGCCGCTACCGGCTGATGACCAGGCGCTGGTTCAGGGTGCGCCCTTCGGTTACCAGGCGGATGATGTAAGCGCCCGAGGCGATACCCGAGGCGTCCCAGCCTATCTCGTGCCGCCCGGCGACGAGGTCGGTGTCCACCAGCGTGGCCACCCGGCGCCCGGCGAGGTCGTACACCGCCAGGGAGGCCCGGCCGTCAACGGCGAGGCTGAAGGCGAAGGTCACCTCGCCCGAGGCGGGATTCGGGAATGGCGCGTCGAACTTGGTCGTCCGCGAGCCGGCCTCGGCGTCGTAGTGGAACTCGACCGGTCCGAAGAGGGACAGGGTCCCGTCGGAGTCGGTGGCCTTGAGGTAGTAGAGGTAGTCGCCGCCGGAGGTCACGTCTGAGTCCAGGTAGCGGTAGCTGGAGCTGCCGCCGGGAATCGGCGTGGAGTTCAGCGGAACCAGCGGGTTGCGGTCTCCGGTCGCCAGGACCATGGAGTCAACGAGAACGCCGTCCTGGCGGTAAATGCTGAATCCGACGGTGGTGTCGCCGTCGCCCGGGGTCCAGGACACCAGGGCTCCCGCGTCGGTGGACCCGACGGTGAAATCAACCAGCGCGATGCCCACGTCGGGCGGCGAGACCTCGAAGTCGTCGAAGTAGAAGCCCTCGCGCTCGGTCGAACCGTTGGAGAAGAAGTTGAAGCGGAACTGGCCGATGACGCCGGCGTAGTCGGTGAGGTCGAAGGTCTCCTGCAGCCAATCCTGCTGGGTGCCGTAGTACACCTCCAGCTCCTCCCAGGTACGGGCGTCGTCGCCGAATTCGAGCCTGCAGCCGTCGCCTCCGGGAGCGATTTTGTAGAAGGTCCAGAAGTCGAGCTGCGGGTTTTCCAGACCGACGAGAATCATCGGGGAGTAGAGGTAGCAGTCCATGTTGGGCTCGTAGTTCCCGTCATCCTCGCCGCCGCACTTCCATGAATATTCCGGTGAGCGGGCGCGGTAGTCCTCGATGTGCCACAGGTCCACGTCACCCGAGTGGGCCCAGTCGCCCTCGCCGTCCTCGATGTCGTCGAAGAAGCCGAACTCGGAACCCACGGTGACCATGATGGTGAAGGTTTCTTGGATTCCGCCGTCCGCGGTGACATCGCAGCCGAGGTAGTAGACGCCGGGATCGTCGGCGAAGCTGGAAACTGTAATTTCGAAGGGGTTGGGCCCCTCCGTCTCCTCGTCGGGATCGAGGTCGCCGAAGTCAATCTCGTCCACGGTGACCTCGATGTCGGTGTCATCGGAGGAGAGGACGGCGACCACATTGGTGGCTGTCTCGCCGCCCGTGTTCTTCAGGGTGAGGGATATGTCGGCATCCTCGCCGGGAACCAGGAGCGCGTCGCCCTCGTCGCCCAGCACCTCGTAGGATGTCATGCGGATGCGGGGCCCGAGCCCGCCGCCCCAGAGGCTGATTTCCTCGCCGATGCCGGAGACGTCGCAGTACTGCGGCGTTTCGGATGAGAAGTCCTCCGCCTCGGCGTAGATGAAGGCCTCGTGCGCGGTCACGGTGCCGTCGTCGTCGGAGTCGGCGTCGGCCGTCCCGCCGCCCATGTCCACGGGCCAGCCGGGGAACTCACCGTTTACGCCCGCCGTCCAGAAGTACACGTAGGTGTCGTAGTAGTAGTTGGGAGGCATGGCCCAGGAGGACTCACTGGCCGAGCAGGCCGTGGAGATGACCACGTTGGGTATATCGTCCACGTCGTCTACGAAGCCGCCGGAGTAGCACTGCTCCATGGTGATGATGCACTGGGAGAAGGCGATGTCGTCCAGCTCGTCGGCGAACTCGTAGTCCCAGAGCGACTCAAAGTTCCACAGGTTGAGGTAGGAACCGCTCCCGCCGTGGTCGGTGGTGAAGATGAAGAGGCTGTCCTCGGACGTCAACAGGGCCTCGAGGTCGTTGAAGTACTGGAAGACGTAGGTCCGGGTGCAGGGGTCGTGGTAGTCGTCGTCCGAGTCGCCGTCGAGGTCCAGGGGCGAGTTCGTGCCGTCGGAGCGATCAACGCCCGGGTTGTCACCGTCGGACATCAGGACGAAGATGTCGTTCTCGTCGTAGCCATAGATGTTGATGAGCGTCCAGTACATGGAGGCCATGTCGTTCCAGTAGCGGATGTGGTTGTTGCCCTGGTTGGCGCCGCCGCTCATGAGGAACGCGTAGCGCACGCCGGCCCGCTCATCCGGCTGGGGGATTATCTTGTCCAGGTACTCGCGGGTGGGCTGGACCTCCTCCAAGGTGGGGATGTGGTACTCGGTGTGAATGAGCCCGTCGTAGATGCTGCCGTCGGTGAGCTCGACCAGGTCGTCCTGGAGGTACTTGGGGGGCGTGGAAACGTCCCAGATGGTGATCCGTCCGTCCTCGGTGACGAAGAAGGCGCGGGCGGGGTGTTCCCAGTTGGCCGCGGGGTAATCGTCCACGAAGACGAAGTACCCCGACTCGTCGGGAAGTGTGATCGAGTGGTGCCAGAACTCGATCTCGCCGCCGGAGAGGTTCTCGGGGTACACGTAGACCCTCTTGGCCTCGGTGACGCCGCCGAGATCGCGCTCGATGACGAGCCCACCGGCCTCCTGCGGTGTCATGGCCGCCCCGGCGCAGACGAGAAGGATCGAAATAAGGGCTATCTTTTTCATGTTACTCCCAAGGGAATGTGTCATTGACCGGTGGGGGCGCACCCACAGGGTATACGTCAACACCGTACGACCTTCCGGGAAGGATTTCAGCGCTGGACTTCTCCATGCACTAAGCTAGGAAAAAAAGTGGTCGTTGTCAAGGAAATACGTCGCCGGCGCGCTGTGCTAAAATGGAATCGGGTGGTTACCCCCTGCGCCTCGACGGCGGGTCGGGATGGAAAACGACGAGAAAGCGATGAACGGCGCGGATCGGGGGAAGAAAAAGCGGTTCCTCTCCTGGGGGTTCACGGTGGGCCTCCTGGCCGGCGTCGTGGCCGCGGCGTTGAGCGCCGCCGGCCTCCTGGACCGGCTCGAGGTGGGCACCCGGGACCTGCGGTTCCGCTTGCGGGGACCGGTCGAACCCGATCCCGAAATCGCCCTGGTGACCATTGACCAGCGTTCGCTGACGGAGCTGGGGCGCTACCCGTGGCCCCGGGGTCTGTTGGCGCAGCTCGTCGAGCGGATTCACTCCGCGGATCCGGCCTGCCTGGCGCTGGACCTGGCCCTCCTGGAGCCGGACAACCCGGCCTCCGACGAGCGTCTGGCCGACGCCATCGGCATGGGCGTCACCGTTCTACCGGTGTACCTCTCCCCGATTCCCGGCCAGCCGCTCAGATGGCTGACGCCGGCGGCGCCCTTTTCCGCCAAGGCCCACTCGCTGGGTCACGTGGCGCTGGTTCCCGACCTGGACGGCGTTTACCGCACACTGTACGCCTACCAGAGCTACGGCGGCCTTTCATACCCCGCCTTCTCCGCCGCCGCCGCCACCGCTTTCGGCGGGGGGAGGCTCGAACCGCTGTCCGCGTCCCTCGAATCCGGGGTGAGCCAGAGCGACCGGTTGGACATCACGTACCGGGGCCCCACGGGCACCTTCCCGACGTACAGCGCCGTGGCCGTCCTGCGCTCCGACGAAGCCCAGCTCGCGGAGTGGTTCCAGGGTAAGCTGGTCTTCTTCGGCGCCTCGGCGGAGGGGCTGCACGACGCCGTCATCACCCCCTTCTCCATGCGGGCGCCCATGCCGGCGGTGGAGGTGCACGCCAACGCGGCGGCTACGATTCTGGAGGGCGACGAGCCCACCGTCTGGCCGCGCTGGGCCCTCATCGTCCTGTCCCTGGTCCTGGCGGCGGTGACAGGCGACCTCTTCGCCCGCTTCCGCCCGAAAATCTCCATCGTCGTTTTCATCGGTTTCGTCGTCGGCTACCCCCTCGCGGCCGGGGCCGTTTTCGCCCTGGCGAACCATTTACTCCCCGTCGTGTCGGGCCTTCTGGCGGGCTCCCTGGCGTTTTTGTTCACCAGCCTGGGCCGGCTCGTATCGGTCAACCGGGCCCTGGACAAGCGTCTCATGGACCTGGAGCTGCTCCTCTCCGACCAGCTCTCCCGGGAGGAGCCGGTGACCGGCGCCGCGGAGGCGGCCACGAGCCTCACCTACACCCTGGGGCTCCACGGCCTGTTGCTGCGCGACGGAACGGGCAAGGTGCTCTTCCGGCAGGGCGAGGTCGGCAACCCCGAGGATGAGCCGGAGCCGCCGCTGCGCACGTACCGGGACAACTCCGCCGGGACCGAGCTCTGCCTCTTCTACTCGGGGACCCCATCGGTGAACGAGGTGGCGCTGTTGACCGCGGGCGCGCAGCAGTTCAAGCGCATCTTCCGCCCCGCCGGCGGGGAGATCGCCTGGCCCCTGGCCACCCTCACCCGGGAGCACACCCAGGCCAAGCTGGACATCCTGTCCCACCTGGAGGAGAACCTGGCCGCCAGCCGGCTCACGCTCCAGCACGTCCTGGACGCCGCCGCCGAGGTCATCCTGCTCACCAGCGTGTACGGGGTGGTCCGCCTGGCCAACACCGCGGCCCGGGAGCTCTTCGCCGACGGCGACGGGACCCGTGGACCCAAGGAGACGGTGGGTCAGAGCATATACTCCCTCATGCCGGGGCAGAACCTGCGCCAGTTCCTGGTGGATGCCGTGGACGGGGCCATCAGCGACACGGTGAAAATCCAGGGGATGACCTTCCTTCTTGCGGTGGCCCCCCTGGCCGACGAGCGCGGCCTGCGCGGCTTCGTCGTCACCCTCACCGACATCACCGAGCTGGCCCGCATAGACCGGATGAAGAGCGACGTGATGCACATCCTGTCCCACGACCTGAAGAGCCCGCTGGGGACCATCCGCGGCTTCGCCGAGCTCCTCGCGGACCGGGAGGTCTCCCGGGACGAGCGCCTGGAGTACGTGGGGCACCTGGCCGCCGAAACGGACAAGCTGTTGAAGCTCATCGAGACGTTCCTCGACGTGAGCCGCCTGGAGAGTGGCCGGCGGCGGGGCCAGTTCCTCCCCGTGGACCTCTGCGCGGTGGCCGAGGAGGTCATCGAGCTGGGGCGGATAACCGCCAACCAGGCCGGCAAGACCCTCCTCCTCGACCGTCCCCCCGCCGTGAGCGCCGTCCTGGCCGACGTGAACCTGGTCAGCCGGGCGCTGGCGAACCTGCTGGACAACGCCGTCAAGTACGCCCCCGCCGGGACCGACGTGACCGTGGCCGTCCGGGAGCTCGAGCGGGCGGTGGAGGTGTCGGTGACCGACGAGGGGCCGGGGATCGAGCCCGAGGAGCGGGAGCACATCTTCGAGAAGTTCTACCGGGCGAAGGCGGCGCGGGACGTGGGCGGCACCGGCCTCGGTCTCTCCTTCGTGGCCCAGGTGGCCCGGCTGCACCGCGCCGAGGTCCTGGTGGCCTCCACTCCCGGAAAGGGCGCCACCTTCACCCTCCGCTTCAACAAGCCGGATCTGGAGGGGGAAGAGCCGGAGGGTGTCGGGGAAACCGAGGCGTGACGCGCCCGCCCCCCGGTGGTTCGGGCCTGCGGGGGTCGGTTTATGTCGAGGGTCCGCGGGTCCCGTCCCCCGGTGGTTCGGGTTTGCGAGCTTGACAAAGGGGCCGTTTTTTTCCTAGCTTAAACTGATTCCAACCCTTCCCCGGGCGGAGGCATGGCGGACGCTACGAAGCCCTCTCTCGCGGACCATGCGCGCGGAAGCCTCCACGCCCTGCCCTTCTTCCGGGGCCGGACCAAGCCCCTGCCGCTCCACGCCAAGTTCTCCTGGGCCTTCCTCCCCCTCGCGCTCACCTCGGTTTATCTCTTCGGCTGGCGCTGCGCCTTCCTTTTGGCCCTGGCCTACGCCGTGGGCTGGGTCACCGCCGCGGCGTTCTCCATCGTCCGCCGTCGGCCCATGGACCCCAGCTTCTGGATTACGGCGCTTCTTTTCGGCCTGACCCTCCCGGCGCACGTCCCCTGGTGGCTGGTGGTCATCGGGGTGGCCGTGGGGCAGCTCTTCGGGAAGGAGGTCTTCGGGGGCTTCGGGCGCAATGTTTTCAACCCGGCGCTGGTCGGGCGGGCCTTCGTGACCATCAGCTTCCCGACGTACTTCGCCGGCTACTGGTGGAAGCCGTTCTGGGGCGGGATCGGGGGGTTCGCCCGCTGGGCCCCCGACCTGACCGCGGCCGACGCGGTGACCACCGCCACCCCCCTGGCGGCCTTCAAGGGCTCCGGCGTCCAGGGGCCGCTGGGGCCGATGCTCTGGGGGGACACCGGCGGGGCGATGGGTGAGACGGCGGCGGTTCTCCTCGTCCTCTTGGGGATTTACCTCCTCGCGCGGAAAATCGTCAACTGGCGCACGCCGCTGGCGGTCCTGGGCGCCGCGTCGCTGGCCGCCCTCGTGCTTCATTTCCTCTGGCCCGGTTTCGTCCCGGACGTTCCGTTCACCCTGGCCGGCGGGGGGCTCCTCTTCGGGGCGCTCTTCTTCGCCACCGACCCGGTGAGCGCCCCGGCCACGAACGGCGGCCGCTGGCTCATGGGCGCGCTCATCGGCGTTCTGGTCGTAATCATCCGAGCGGCGTCGAGCTTCTCCGGGGGCGTCTTCTTCGCCATCCTCTTCGCCAACACCTTCACCCCGCTGGTGGACTCGCTTATTAAGGAACGACAAAAGAGAAAGAGGGGAGTTTGATATGGGTACACTACTAATGAGTAGTGATTTAAAACAAATGGCACTTGATCGCGTAAGAGATGCTCAGATTTTGTTAGAAGCTAGAAGATACGTCGGTGCCTATTACTTGATAGGGTATGCCGTTGAATGTGCCCTGAAGGCTGTAATTGCTAAACGAACCCGGCGACACGAATTCCCAGAGAAAGAACGTGTGGATGCAAGTTGGACCCATAATTTCGATAAATTATTCGATAAAGCAGCTTTGGGAGAGGGACCAGCGAATAACCAGACAGCGATATATTTGGCTACAGTAAAAAAATGGAAACCTGATTCGAGGTATGAGCCAACGAAAAGTAAAAACGAAGCTGAAGACCTTTTCGAGGCAGTGACACATCCTCACGATGGAGTTCTATCATGGTTGAGAACATTCTGGTAAAGGAGTATCGGGAGGAAGGCTCGATAATTGTCAAGGCATTACTCAAGCACAGCATTCCCGTCGAGGCCGCCTTCTGGTCCTATTACGGTCTGTACGAGCGTTGGGAGTTCTATATCGTCTCCAGTTGGGCGGACAAAAAAGGGATAAATAAAACCTACGGGGAGATATACGATGTCAGAGAGGAGTTAGATACGCTTGAACTGCTGTCATTTACAGACATAAAGTTGATTGGTCTTTCGGATAGCCTCTATAAGCAATACAAGGATGTGCTTAAGCAGCATCAAGAGAAAGGTAGAAAACAGAGGCGGACATCATCCGGGAATCTGTATTCTGGTCCTGACTATCAGTTCTACTCGTACAACATCGTAGTGATAAAACAACATGCCCTTCAATAAAGACTCGCGGCCCTTCATGGTCCTCTTCCTCGTCGCCGCCTCGGTGCTGGTGGCCTCGGCCCTGACCGCCCTCTACGCCTACACCAAGCCGGTGATAGACGAGCAGAAGGCGCGCCTGTTCAACCGCCGCGTCATCGAGGTTTTCGGCCTGGCCGACCCCGGGGTGGAGCTCCCGCCCGCCCGGGTGGACGAAATTTACTCCAAGCACGTCAAGAAGGACCAGACCGGCGGGATGACGCTCTACCGGGGCTACGACGACGCGGGGAAGGAGCTGGGCGTGGCGTTCGAGGCCTCGGGGAGCGGCCTGTGGAGCGTGATTAAAGTCCTGGTGGCCCTGACGCCCGATTACAAAAATATTTACCGCCTGCGGGTCCTGGAGCAGGGGGAAACGCCGGGGCTGGGGGGGCGGATCGCCGAGCCGGAGTTTCTGCAAAAGTTCGACGACCTGCCGCTGGGCCCGGCGCCGGGCTACGTGGGCCTCGTGGCCTACCAGGCCCCCGACAAGCCCTACGAGGTGGCGGCCATCACCGGGGCCACCCAGACCTCGAAATCGCTCGAAAAGCTGCTGAACGAGGGCATCGCGGCCTTTCTCGCCGCGGCGAAGGGGGGGACGCCGTGAAATTGATGACCGTCATCGTTCTCGGCCTGACGGCGGCCGCCGGGGCCCTGGACGCGCCGGGGTGGGCCGATTCGATTTCAACGCCGGAACCGGAGCCGATGTACGCCCTGGTGGACGTGGACGCACTCAACGTCCGCGACGCACCGTCGGTGGACGGGAACAAAATCGGCCTGCTCCACCGGGGCGACCGGGTCGAGATTCTGGCCTGGGCGGTGGATTACGACTCATCGGATGATTACGTCTGGGCCGAGGTGCGCTCGGGCGACCTCCGCGGCTACGTCGCCGCCGAGGAGGATAACTACTACTGGGAGGAGGATGGCGTACGCCACCTGGTCGTCGAGCACGCCTTCGGCGAGCCGGAGCTCACGCTCGCCGCGGACCTGGACTCCGACGGCGCCCCGGAGCAGGTCCGGGTCGGGCCGGGGGAAATCCACGCGGAGTACGAGCAGTTCTACTACGATACGGATTACGTCTATTACCTGCCACTGGTGCTCCGGGTCGAGGGCTCGTTCAGCGCCGAGGTGCGCCTGGCCGATTTCTTCCTGGGGACGAGCGTCGAGGAGGTGCCCGCGGAGGAGTTCATCGCCCGGGAGAAGGAGTCCGGATATCTCGGTTGGGACTACAACTGGAGCCTCTACGGCCTGGAGGCGGGCGACTTCAACGGCGACGGGGCGGCCGAGCTGCAACTGACCCTGGACGCGCGCTCTTCATCCCCCAGGCCGGTCGGAGGGCCTCCCTCAACCCAACAGCGTGTGTTGGGCTTTATCCGGGACGGCGACGGTCTGCGTTGCATCTACGATTACACCGAATGGGCGTTCATCCCCGAATGGGAGGAAGAACCTACCGGGCGCTGGTTCTACATCAGCGGCGGGGCGGAGCTGACCCCGGAGGTGATGCGCTACCACTCCGTGATGAGTTACCTCGATGAGCCGGACCACATCCTGATGGCCCGCGAGTGGCTCAGTCCCCTGGACTGGGTGCGGCACCCGCTGCCGCCGCCCGATTATCTCGCCGGCGGCACGTGGTTCTCGACGGACCTGGAGGCCCGCTGGATTCCCGAGGCCGGCTTCTACGCCCTCTACTGCCCGCCGGGCAACGACTACGCCCGGCCCCTGGGTTACTTCTGGAGCCCGGTAAACCTGACCCGACTTCTCTACGAAGTTCGGTGTGAGGACGGCTCGTATGGCGAGCTGCTCGAACCGCTGACCCTCCTCTGTCTGCCGGAGGCGGGTTCCGCCGAGGCGGGGGTGTTGGAGGCGGGGACGTCCGTCCGGGTGCTGAGCTTCTCCACCGGTAAAGGAGACTGGTACCTGGTTTACACCGGGCAGTGGGACGTGTTCTACGAAGAAGCTGCGCCGTTGATGGGCTGGAGCCGCACCCCGCCGAAGATGGAGGAGTGACCCGTGGCCAAGAAGGGTGAAAACTGGAAGATATTCGTCAAGGGGCTGTGGGAGGACAACCCCATCTTCCGCATGATCCTGGGCATCTGCTCCACCCTGGCCGTGACCAACCAGGTGATAAACACCGTGGCGATGGGCGCAGCCGTGGTCTTCGTCACCGTGTGCAGCTCGTTTCTGGTGAGCCTGGTGCGCAACGTCACCGGCAAGCGCATCCGCATGGCGGTTTACACGCTCATCATCGCCGCCTTCGTCATCATGGTGGACATCGCGTTAAAGTCCTTCGTACCAACGGTTTCCAAGGCCATCGGGCCGTACGTGGGGCTGATAATAACCAACTGCATCATCATGGGCCGGGCCGAGGCCTTCGCCTCGAACAACAAGCCCCTGCCCAGCATTCTGGACGCCGCCGGGGTGAGCCTGGGCTACGCCATGAGCCTGTTGATAATTTCAATTTTCCGGGAGCTGCTGGGCTTCGGGACGCTGGCGGGGATTCCGGTCCTCGGGCCGGGATTCGAGCCGTGGGTGATAATGGTCATGGCCCCCGGCGCCTTCTTCATGCTCGGGACATACATCTGGGTCATCCGCACGGTCCAGGATGGAGCCGCGAGGAAAAGGGACCTCGGCAAATCAACGGCGTAGGTGACGCATGGTCGAACGACGACTGGGTGATTCGGCTGCGACGGGTCTCTTCGCCCACATTTGGGCGTGGGTGAAGGAATCCTGGAGCGTCAGACCGATTTACCGGCTCTGGATAATCCTCGGCGCCGTAGCCGTCGCCGCCTTCTGTTACCTGAGCCTGGCCTCCCTGGTGCGCGTGAACCTGGGAAGCGACAACGACCTGTCCATCTTCTACAGGGCCGCCAACGACTTCTACGCCGGCCGGCGGGTCTACGAGCCCGGGCAGTGGGGATACTTATATCCCCCCGCGTTCGTCGTCCTGCTCGGTCTGATCGCATGGCTGCCCCCGTCGGCCTTCTACGTCGCCTTTGGGCTCGTCAACCTCGGTCTCACGCTGCTCTGCCTGTCCCTCGTTTACCGCCTGCTCCGCAACGCCGATCCGGCGCTCGTCGGGAGCCGCCTGTTCGTCGTCATCGGCCTGCCGCTTCTGTGTACGGCGCATTACTGGTTCTGCAACCTCTTCATCTACGGGCAGGCGAACATCCTGTTGATGGCCCTCGTCCTGGGCGGCTTGGTCATGGCGGAGAAACAGCGGGATTGGAGCGCCGGTATCCTCCTGGGAATGGCGGTGGCGGTGAAGCTCGCCCCGGCGCTCTTCGTCCTGTACTTTCTGCTCCACAAACGCGCAAGGATCGCGGTGGGCGCGGTGATCGTTTTCTTGGTGTTCAACGGCTTGCTGCCGGTGTTGATCCGCGGATGGGATGGAACGCTGGCCTTATACAACGAGTATTACGTCAACTTTCTCCAACCGACGATGTTCGGCAGCCAAGGGGTTCACTACCTGGTCTATCACGACAAGAACGTCTCGCTCTCAGGCGCGCTGGCGCGCTACCTGGTCGCCCCGGAGGGGGCCGGGGCACCCGGCGTCAACCTGTTGAACGTCCCGCCGGCGGTCTTCTCCTGGATAGATAAGGCGCTGCGCCTGGCTCTGCTGGTCCCGCTGATGGTCGCGTTCCGGCGCGAACCGCGCGAACCGCGCCGGCGGCTCAACGAGTACATCGTGATTCTGTTGGCCGTATTTCTGCTCAACGCGGTGACATGGCCTACCTACCTGATTTTCTTGATTTTGCCCCTGGCCCTGGTTACGGCCGATAACGTGCGGCGCGAAAGGTGGTCCTTCGCCGGCATCGTCCTGCTCGCCTGGCCCCTGGTCGAGGCGGCGGCCTTTTTCGCCAACCGCCTGGGGGTTTACAAGCCGGCTTATTTGCTGTTCGTGGTGTCCTCCATCACTGTGTACCTGATCGGCATGAGCGTTTACTTTCTCAGGCGGCGGTTTACGGATGCGCGCGGCGCCGCGGAAACGGCGTCATCCGCACCGTCCGGGACGGGGCGTTGAGGGGGAGTGGGCTGCGCGCCCGGGCGGCTTAGGAGGGAACATGCGGGGAATCGGCCTCATTCTCGTGACGCTTCTGGTTCTCGGCTCGGCGGCCGACGTGCGCGGCCCCGACTTCTGGACCTCCCTGGAGAATGAATACTACTCGGCGTACCTGGAACGCTACGACGATTTCATCATCCTCGACGGGGTGGTGTGGGAAGAGGCGGCCCTCCTGGACGGCGATCCCGCCGCGGGATACGTCTTCCCCCTCGCCCTGGGGCCGGTGGAGGCCGGGAGCGAGATAGAGATCGAGTTGCCGCCCGTTCCCGAGTACGATCCGGCGCGGGAGCCCTACTCGGTTCACGTCTATTTCGGCGTCTCCGGCGACGAGTGGGTGGACCGTGACGTGGCGTACACGGTGACGCACCGCTTCACCGGCGGCGAGTACGACACGGCCGCGGTGGAGGGGCACTGCTGGAGCGCGCCGGTGACTTCCGGGCGGATGTCGGGCTCCCTCCACTCGGTGGTGGTTCAGACCGGCGGGTTCTTCGCCGAAACCGAGGGCGTGGAGACCACGGGGGTGAGTAGGCTTTTCCTGGTGGTGGGCGTCCTGGCGGCCGACGCGCCGGACTTCGAAAAAATCGCCGAATCCCTCCGCGAGGAGCCACCAGAGGGAACGACGGTCGTCTTCTCCGAGCCTTGAGAACTCACGTCAGCCGGTATTAGAGGTATATGCTCCCCATCATCCTCACCTCGGCGGCGGTCATCGGCGGGATAGCCCTCGCCCTGGGGCTCATCCTCGCCCTGGCCGACAAATTTTTGGCCGACTACGGCCAGGTCACCCTCACCCTCAACGGGGACAAGGAGCTCTCGGTCAGGGGCGGCAACTCGCTCCTCTACACCCTCTTCCAGCAGAAGTACTTCATCCCCTCGGCCTGCGGCGGGAAGGGGACCTGCGCCTACTGCAAGCTGGTGGTCACCGAGGGCGCCGGGCCGTACCTGCCCACGGAAAAAATCGTACTCACCGACGAGGAGATGGCCAGGAACGTGCGCTTGAGTTGCCAGGTCAAGGTCCGCAACGACATGCGGGTCGAAATTCCGTCGCAGTATTTTGAAATAAGCGAGTACGAGGCGGTGCTGGAGCGGGCCGAGCTGGTGACGCCGGCCATCAAGGAGCTGACCTTCCGGCTCAGCGACCCGCCGCAGATAAAGTTCAAGGCCGGGCAGTACGTCCAGATACAGGCCCCGGACCCCGAGACCGGTGAGGCGGTCTACCGCGCCTACTCCATGTCCAGCCTGCCCAGCCTGCGGGAGACCGTCTCCTTCAACGTGCGCCTCGAAGCACTCGGCGTCGCCAGCAACTACCTGCACAACATGAAGGAGGGCGACCCGGTGAAATTCTCCGGGCCCTACGGCGAATTCCTCTACGCCCATTCGGGGCGCAACGCCGTCTGCCTGGCCACCGGCGTCGGCCTGGCCCCCTTCCGCAGCCTGATCCCGGACATTTTGGCGAGCGACCCGGAGGTGGAGGTTTTTCTCTTTTTCGGCGCCCGCGTGAAGGGGGACCTCTACGGCGAGACGGACATCGGAGAGTGGGAGAAGAACCCCAAGTTCCACTACATCCCGGTGCTGTCGGCCGATGAGGAGAAGGACTGGGGCGGCGAGTGGGGGCGCATGGACCTCGTGTTCTTCGGCAAATTTTTCGAGGGCCACGCGGACGACGAGTACTACCTGTGCGGGGCGCCGGTGGTGGTCAACTCCCTCACCGCCGAGCTCATCGAGAAGGGCGTCCCGGAAGGCCGGATACACTTCGACAAATTCGGCTAGGCAGCGCGGGGCGCTGCACCCCGGTTCCGCGAGGTCGAGCTTCGTTGATTCAATGACCTTCGCCGCGAGCGATACCTTTTGGACGGTGCGATGAAACCGGTGTTTCTCTGCCTTTTGGCGATGTTGACCGCCGCGTCGGCGGTGCAGGATAAAATCGAACCGGCCCTGGCCTCCAACGGCGAGGGGATAGCCGCCCTCTGCGCCGAGAACGGACTGGCCGGCCGCGTGGCCTGGGTCTCCGATTGCGAAGGCGACCTCGAAATCTACGTGATGGACCTGGACACGGGTCTCCCGGACCGGATTACTTACAACACGTGCGCGGACCGGTCCCCCGCCCTCTCACCGGACGGGCGCTACCTGGCCTGGGTGAGCGAGATGTACGGACAGCCCGACCTCTACCTGATGGACCTGAACAATACCGGGCGGGACCGCGTCTGGGACAAGCTGACCGACACCCCCGGCGTCGAGAACGACCTCTCGTGGTCCGCCGACGGCGAGCGGATTTATTTCTCCTCTTACGAGGCCATTGACTACGGCGCGGTGGGGCTCTTCGCGGGGAGCACCGAGGAGCTGGAGCACCTGTCCGGGCGGCGGAACTGTTTCGCAGTTTACTACTACGATCTGGAGCGCGGGGTCTTGGAGCCGCAGAGCCTGGAGCCGGGAGACTACCGCTGGCCGGTCCACGTGGCGGGCTTCGGTGTGGTCTGCGTCTACGAACCCTGGTCCGAGTTGGTGTCGCCCTTCACCGCCGGGTTGGTTTTCGTTCATGACGCCCTGGCGAACTCGGATCTCGCCACCCCGGGGGACGAGGTTTTCGGCCCGCTCCGCCGCTTCCCCGACGGCACTCTCCTCGTCCCGTACCGGGAGGGGGAATTGATGTACGGCGCCCGGATGGACGCCCCCACGGAGACGGTTCTTTCCTCCCGGCCCCTGGAGCCGGACCGATTCAACCTCGCGCCCGATCCCGCCGGGGGGGACTGGTTCATCGGCCAGACGGCCGACGTGGGCGACCCTTCCTCTGAGATAATCCTGTTCGGGAGCGGGGCCGAATCCGAGCTTCCGGTGGAAATCCGGCTTACGGAAAACGAGAGCTACGACGGCGAGCCAGCCTGGGCCGCCGTCAAGGGGGAATAGCCATGCAAGCGCTGGTCGTCCTCTTCGCCGCCACCTTCACCAACAACATCGCCCTCACCAACTTCCTGGGCATGTGCCCCTTCATCGCCGTCAGCCGGGACGTGAAAACCGCCTTCGGCATGGGGATGGCGGTGACGCTGGTGATGACGCTGACCTCGGCGGCCAACTGGGCCATCCAGCATTACCTGCTGGTGCCCTTCGGCGTGGAGCACCTCCAGTTCATCATCTTCATCGTGGTCATCGCGGCCATCACCCAGGTGCTCGAGCTGGCCATCGAGCGGTTCTCCCCCGACCTCTACGCCTCCTTCGGTGTGTTCCTGGCGCTGATCACGGTGAACTGCGCCATCCTCGGGGTGAGCCTGTTCATGGTCCTGCGGGGGTACGGATTCCTGGAGACGGTGGGGTACGGGATCGGGTCGGGGTTGGGGTGGATGCTGGCGATCGTCGCGCTGGCGGGCATCCGGGAGAAGATAGAGAAGTCGGACATCCCGGCGGGGCTGAAGGGGCCGGGGATAACGATGATTTCCGCCGGCATCATGGCGATGGCCTTCATCGGGCTCACCGGGCTGATTTGAGCCGGGGCGGAGGATTGGCGCGGGAGTCCGTTGGGGCGCCCGTTTTTTATAAAGGCAGCCCTCACCCCAAAGCTGCGATGATGTAGGGCGGCCCGCAGGGGATGCATCCCACGGGGCCGCCCTACATTTGGGGGAGGCGCATCCGCGAAAGATAACGGGGAGAGCGTGGGAAAGTTTTCCCTCTCCCTGTGGGAGAGGGTCAGGGTGAGGGCTACCTTTGAAAAAAGGACCGGCCGGTCGGTCGGCCCCTACGAGTATGTAGCGGAATCGCGCCTCACCCGTTAAGGCGGGGGGCCATTCCGCCCTCCTATTGACATTTAATCTAATTTAGGCTAGACTATGAATGAGACTGGCTCTCAATAGGGCGGATTAAATGAGACACGACCACGGCGCCCCGCAACACTTCGGCAGGCATCATGGGTTCGGTCGCGTGGTCGAGAGGCGACCCGGCGAGGCCCTCTTCATCGAGGACCTGGCCCCCGGCGACGCCTTCGAGGTGGTCGCCGTTTACGGAGGGCGCATGGCGCGGCAACGGCTCTGCGAGCTGGGACTGGCGCCGGGCGTCCGGGCCGTCGTGGAGGAAATCTACCCCCTCATCATCTCCATCGGCGACACCCGCCTGGCCCTGGGCCGGGGCCTGGCCCGCAAGGTGGACGTGCGCCGGGTGGATTAGCGGCCCGTTCGTTTTTCTGATAGGGGGAGGGATCGGCCTCTCCTTTTTCCTCCCGCGGGACTCATGGCCGACGGCAGAACCATCCGGGTCGCCATCGCCGGCAACCCCAACTGCGGCAAGACGGCGCTCTTCAACTCGCTGACCGGCGGCCACCAGCAGGTGGGCAACTGGCCCGGCGTGACCGTCGAGCGGCGCATGGGCCGGCGCGTCTTCGATGGCTTCGACCTCGAAATAACCGACCTCCCGGGCACCTACTCCCTCTCCCCCCTCACCCCGGACCAGCTCGTGGCCCGGGATTTCATCACCTCGGGCGAGCCCGACGTCATCGTTAACATCCTCGACGGCTCCAACCTCGAGCGCAACCTCTACCTCACCACACAGCTCCTGGAGCTCGGCCTGCCGCTGGTGGTGGCGGTGAACATGATGGACGTGGTGGAGTCGCGGGGGGACACGCTGGACACGGCGGCGCTGGCGGAGCTTCTGGGCTGCCCGGTAGTCGGTGTCGTCGCCGTGAAGAGGCGCGGCCTGGACGAGCTCCTCGCGGCGGTGGTCCGGGTGTTCACCTCCGACGAGCCGCGCAAGGAGGTCCACGTCCACTACGGGCGGGACCTGGAACGGGAGATCGCCCGGGTCGAGGGATTTCTCCAGGAGCACCCCGAGGCCTTCCTGGGCGGGCCGCCGCGCTGGCAGGCGGTCAAGCTCCTGGAGTCCGACGCCGAGTACCAAAGCCGACTGGCTCGTCTCGGTGAAGCGGGCAAACCGCTGGCGAAGCTGGTGGAGGAATCCCGGGAGCGCCTGCGGAGCCTCCTGGGCCACGATCCCGAGGACCACTTCGTCGAGGCGGCCTACGGATTCGCCGCCGGGGCCATCCGCGAGACCTTGACCCGCAACGTCGAGGGGCGCGTCAAAACGGCGGAGAAGATAGACCACGTCCTCACCCACCGCATCTGGGGCCTGCCCATCTTCGCCGTCGTCCTCTGGCTCACCTTCGAGGTCACATTCCGGCTGGGCGAGCCGCTGATGGGCGTCATCGGCGGGCTGTTCGGCTGGCTGGGAGGCCTGGCGAACACGCTCATCCCGGCGGGGCTCGTCCGGTCCCTGGTGGCGGACGGGATCATCGGCGGCGTGGGCGGGGTGCTGGTCTTCGTGCCCAACATCCTCCTGCTGTTCGTGATGATTTCGCTGTTGGAGGATTCGGGGTACATGGCCCGGGGCGCCTTCGTCATGGACCGGCTCATGCACCGGCTGGGGCTGCACGGCAAGAGCTTCATCCCCATGGTCATCGGTTTCGGCTGCACGGTGCCGGCGGTGATGGCGGCCCGGACGCTGGAGAACCCCCGGGACCGGCTGGTGACGATTCTGACGGTGCCTCTGATGAGTTGCGGCGCGCGGCTACCGGTGTACATCCTTTTGGCCGGGGCCTTCTTCCCGGCGCGCTACGCGGGGACCGTAATATTCGCCGTTTACGCCCTGGGCATCGTCCTGGCGGTCGTCGCCGCCAAGGTTCTGCGCTCCACCGTCCTCAAGGGGGAGCAGGTCCCCTTCGTCATGGAGCTCCCGCCGTACCACGCGCCCACGGTGAAGGCGGTGCTCCTGCACGCCTGGAACCGGGCCTGGATGTACATCCGCAAGGCGGGGACGGTGATTCTTTTGGCCATGATCGTCATCTGGGCGCTCACCGCCTTCCCCTTGGAGCCGGAGGACGGCGGAAAGTTCGATGGCTCGATCGCGGGGGCGGACGCGGAGTACGTCGAGGAGCAGACCGCGGTGGCCGCGTCGCTCGGTCTCGGACCGGCGGAGGGCTCCGCCGCGACCGGCGACGGCTTCCTGCCGGAGTTGGAGAACGATGCGCCGCTGATGGCGGCGGTACACCGTCTGGAGGCGCTGGAATCGGCGCCGCGCCTGCCCGGCCTGGGAACTGCGGTCATGCCGACCGCCACGGGGGCGGACTCCCTCCTCGACGCCGCGGGAAAACTTCTCGCCGCACGGGATGCCCACCGCTCGCGGCTGGCCGGAATCGAGGCCGACCGTGAGGCCGAAAGGCTCTACCACACCCCGCTGGGCGTCATCGGCCGCGGCGTTTCGGTGGTGATGGAACCGCTGGGTTTCGACTGGAAGGTATCGTCAGCACTCGTCGCCGGTTTCGCCGCCAAGGAGGTCGTCGTGGGGACCTTCGGCGTGCTCTACTCCGAGAGCGGGGGCGATGCGGGAACCGCCCCGCTGCAGGGACGCCTGAAGGAGGAATGGGACGCCCGCACCGGCGGCGGAGGCTGGCTGGTCGCCCTTTCACTCATGGTCTTCGTCCTGGTTTATGTACCCTGCGTGGCGGTGTTGGCGGTGATAAGACGGGAGACCGGGAAGTGGCGCTGGGTGGCCTTCACCGCGGCGTACCTCACCGTACTGGCCTGGCTCGCGGCGGGGCTCACCCGGCTCGTCGGTTCTCTCTGGCTGTGAATGTGTCCACTCCCTCCCCCCTCTGGGGGAAGCGCGCTTACGGACCGGGGAGGGGGGAGCGGGCGGGTGTGGACACCCGCCCCTACGTCCAACCGCGAATCCGTCCCGTAGGGGCGACCGTCCACGGTCGCCCGTTTCCTCATTTACCAAACGTAGGGGCCGACCGACGGCGCGCCGTTCAGGTCGGCCCGCGGGCTGGTCTAAAGACCCGCCCCTACATCATCGCGAATACGAGGCACGGGTTAGGGTGAGGGTGAAGTTTGGGAACGTAGAAACCGCGGTGGGGATTAAAATCCCTGCCCTACGTCAGCGCAACCCGGACCGGGAACCGGGCGGCGTCTGCGCGACACCTTTTTTGTTGCCCGGCGACCGCAAATTTGGTAGCATGATTCAATTGGTCGAGGTAACCTGATACTCGTCACCTGAAAGGAGCCGAAACATGAGGAAGATAGTGATTCTGACGCTGGTCCTGGCCTCGGCGCTACTCTTCTCCTGCACCACGACTACCGATGGAGATGGTGATGGATTGACGCAGTACGCCTTCGACTGGGCGCTGGACAAGGCGAAATCCTGGGCTGAGGACCATTGGGGAAGTTGGGAATCGGCCGCCCATGTTTTCCTGTACCAGTGCGTCTGGGCCGACGACAAGTGCATGCTGGGCCGGCCCCAGGCTGATTCTTACTGGGTTGTATTCTTCCAGAACGCCGACGACGCGGCCTACAGCGTCTTAGTTGATTCTGACGGCGACTGCAACGGAGACGACTACGGCGATCAGGGGGGCGAAATTGACGAGATTGCATCGTACTCCAACGACAAGCTCGAAGAGATGATGCAGTTCGCCCTGTACGAGACGGACTCGTTCTGGGACGACTGCGGAGTAGACCCTGAGGACTTCAACTGGGCGGCCGAGGTGCGCACCGACTGGTACGACGACTTTGATGACGCGGACAACATGTTCTTAGTCTACTTCTACGAGGACCGTGGCGATGATTACGCCTGGGGCGCCATAGCCATTGATGCCGACGGCGATGGCGATGATTACGACTGGTGGTACGTCGTCTACTACGGCAACGGAGCCGCGTGGACGGCGGGCCGGTAGCTCGATACGGACGTAAAGACGGGGGCCGCGGCCCCCGTTTTTTTAATTGAACGCGAAGTAGCGCAGGTAGATGTAGAGGCTGGAGACGACCTGGGCCAGGACCATCGCCGGGAAGCCCAGACGGAAGTAGCTCCTGAAGTTTATGGGCTCCGGCGTCCGCTCGGAGATGGCGCTCATGGCCATGTTGCAGGCGGAGCCGATGAGCGTGCCGTTGCCGCCGATGCAGGCGCCCAGGGAGAGGGCCCACCAGACGGGCTCCGCCGCCGCGGGCCCCAGGCCCAGATGCGCGATGGCCGCGGCCGTGATGGGAATCATGACCGTGATGAAGGGCACCGCGGAGAGGAAGGCCGCGCCGAAGGAGGAGACCCAGAGAATCGCGATGCAGAACCAGAATGGGTTCGGGGTCAGCGAGGCGAAGAAGCGCCCCACCACGACGATGAGCCCCACTTTTTCCAGGGCGCCGGTGATGACGAAGAGCCCCAGGAAGAAAAATATCAACGGCCACTCGATGTGGCCCAACAGCTCCTTGGGCTTCGATCGGTTGACCAGCATCAGCACCCCGGCGCCGACCAGGGCCACCGCGGCCGGAGTGGCGCCGAAGGAGGGCAGCACCACGAACCCCGTCAGCACCAGGCCCAGGACGATCAGGCTCACCGCGAGGGTCGGTCGGTCCTGGATGTACTTGGTTTCGTCGAAGGAATCGGCGCTGATGGTTCGGCCCGTGGGCCTCAATTCCTCGCGCCGGGCGACGAAGAGGTAGCCGAGGCTTACGGCCAGCGCCAGGACGGAGGGCGGGCCGGTGTTTACGACGAAGTTGTGGAAGCCCAACCCGGCGGCCGAGCCGATGAGCATGTTGGGCGGGTCGCCGATGAGGGTGGCGGTGCCGCCGATGTTGGCCGCCAGCGTCAGCGCGATCAACAACAGGTAGGGCTTGTGGTGCAGGGCGTCGGCGGCGAATACGGCCACGGGGCCGAGCAACAGGATGGTGGTGACGTTGTCCAGAAAGGCGCTGGCGACGGCGGTGATGACCGACAGCGCCACCAGCAGGAGGCCGTAGCGCCCCCGGGTCAGACGCACCGCCCGCAGAGCGACGAACTGGAAGACCCCGGTCTGACCGATGACCCCGGCGATGAGCATCATCCCGACCAACAGGCCGATGGTCTCGAAGTCTATGAAGTACCGCCAGGCCTCCTCGAGAGACGTCACCCCGGCGGCGATTAAAAGCACGCCGCCGAAAAAGGCCGCCTTCGCCTTGTCGAGCTTCTCCGTGACGACGCAGAAGTAGACGAAGGCCAGGACGGCCAGGGTCGCAATGGTCGGGAAACCCCACATCTAGGAGAAGTACCTCAGGTAGATGTAGAACGAGCAGATGACCATGGATATGAGCATGGCCGGCAGGCCGACCTTCAGGTAGCTGCGGAAGGTGATGGGGTCCTTGGTCCTCTCGCTGATGCCGCCGACGATGACGTTGGCGCTGGCGCCGACCAGAGTGCCGTTGCCGCCCAGACAGGCCCCCAACGCCAGCGCCCACCAGAGCGGGTCGGCCTGGACCTGGGTCAGCCCCAGTTGGGCGATGGTGCCCTGCAGGAGCGGAATCATCGCGGCCACGAAGGGGATGTTGTCCAGGAAGGCCGAAAGAAACGCGCTGCCCCAGAGGATGATGAGGCTGAGGACCAGGACGCTCGAGGTTGAACCGGCGATGAGGCCGGCGAGCGCGGTGGTGACGCCGGTGGCCTTCAGTCCCCCCACCAGGACAAAAAGACCGGCGAAGAAGACGAGGGTGGGCCACTCTATCTCGCGCAGCAGCTCCTCGACCGGCGGCTTCGTGATGAAGGCGAGCACGGCCGCCGAGACAAGCGCCACCACCGCCGGGGGGAGCCCGAAGAGGTCGTGGACCATGAAGGCCACGATGGTCAGCCCCAGGACCACCAGGCACTTGATCAAGAGCGGCTTGTCGTGGATGGCCTTCTTCTCGTCGTAGCTGGAGATCCGGTGCCCGTCGCTCACCCCGGCGAATTGCCGGCGGAAGGCGAAACGGTTGTAGAGGATGATGACCGCGAGTACTACGACTATAACGGGGCCCAGGTTGGTCACGAATTCCGCGAAGCCCTTCCCCGCGGCCGAGCCGATGAGGATGTTGGGCGGGTCGCCGATGAGGGTGGCCGTGCCGCCGATGTTGGAGGCCAGTATCTCGGCGATTAAAAGCGGCCGCGGGCTCTTGCCCAACAGGTCCGCGATGTAGAGGGTGATCGGGGCGATCAACAGGACCGTCGTCACGTTGTCCAGGAATGCGGAGAAGACGGCGGTGATGATGGAGAACCCGACCATGACCTTCAGGTAGTTGCCGCCGCTCCAACGGGCTATCCTCAGGGCGACGAACTCGAACACCCCGGTGCGCTTCGTGATGTTCACGATGAGCATCATCCCGAACAGCAGGCCCAGGGTGTTGAAGTCTATGTACTCCCGCCAGGCGTCCCCCAGGGGGACGATCCCGGTCACCAGGAGCAGGGCTGCGCCCAGGGCGACGACCTTCGTCCGGTGGACCTTCTCCGAGATGATCAGGGCGAAGGCCGCCACGAAGAGTGCGATGGCGAAGATGGGCTCGTAAGATTCCATAATGAAAAGAGTAGGGCGTGGGTCGTCCGTCGGCCGTTCCCGGTCGTCCCGACCCGCTACCCGGTGTACTTCCCGAAGAAGGCCCGGGCGATGTCCGTGGCGGTGATGACCCCCAGGAGCTTCCCCCCGTCGTCCACCACGCAGAGGATGTCGGCCCGGTGCTTGTGCAGGAGCGCCGCGCACTTCAGGAGCGTCGTCTCCGGGCCCACCTTCAGCGGCTCGTAGTTCATCACGTCCTCGGCCAGCAGGAGGTCCGCGTCGAGGACGTCCAGGTTGCACGACTGGAGGGTGGAGAAATCCTGGATGAAGTCTATGTCGGCGAAGAGCTCCAGGTACTCGGGGAGGAAATAGCCCAGGAGGTTGAGCTTGGTGATGACGCCGCAGAGCTTCCCCTCGCGGTTCACCACCGGCACGCCGGAGATGGTGCTGGCGGCGAAGAGGGCGGCGACCTCGCGCAGCTTGTCACCGCGGCGGCAGGTGATGACGTCGGTGACCATGAAGTCGCGCACTTGTCGGGAGGGCATCGCAACTCCTTGAACTGACGACGTTTATTCGAAAGGGTCTGTAGGCTCCTCAAGCCCCGGACCGGCGGGATTACCTTCGGTCGCAGTTATCCCTTCGGGCGCAATTACGGCTCATGACGCCGCGACCATCGGGCGTCCCGGCGCCGGGGGACGGCTGCGATTGACGAGGGCGGGGCATGTTAACCGGGTATGCCGTTCATCGCGTCCATCTCCCGGATGAAGGTGAGGAAATCGCCAATCTTCTCGAGGTCCAGGAGCCGGCGGCGGTTGTCCTCCTG
The DNA here is from genome assembly GCA_035528375.1 of bacterium. NCBI lineage: Bacteria > bacterium. Next base: position 25,848 of record DATKYS010000051.1, on the reverse strand, counting down.
CTGACAGATGCGGGAGAGCTTGCCCAGGAGCTGGACGTTGAGCTCGGGGTTGGTGGAGGGTGTGAGGAGGAGGAAGACGAGCCGGACCGGCTCTCCGTCCACCGAGCCGTAGTCCACGCCCTTGACGAGGCGGGCGAAGCCCAGGACGGGGAAGGTGACCGATTTGACCCGGGCGTGGGGCATGGCCACGCCGTAGCCCATCCCGGTGGAGGAAAGCTCCTCGCGCTCGAGGATGGCCTCGCGGGCGGCGGCGGAATCCTTCACGCGGCCGGAGCGGCCGACCGCATGGGTCAGGGTCTTGAGGAGCTCGTCCTTGGTCTCGGCCTTGAGCTCGAGGAGGACGGCCTTCTTTTCAATCGCATCGGAGAGGTTCATGACGCCGATCCCGGTTCCCGTGTTTGTTTAGGTTTTCCCGCTTGAAATGTTGGGGGCTATTCTAACGCCGTTCGACCGTCTTTTACAAGGGACTTAGTTTTCCATCGCCGGTGCAGCCAGTACCAATCGGCGGGATAGCGCCGGACCCAGTCCTCCAGGGCGCGGGCGTACCCGACCGTGAGCCGGCGGACCTCGGCCGCCTCGTCGGCGGAGCGGTCGGCGCGGAGGGCGGGGAAAATCTCCGCGTGGAGGTGGCCGTTTTTGCCCCGGCGGGCGAAGCCGAAACAGACCGGGGCGCCCAGCTTGTAGGCGAAGAAGGCCGGCCCGCGGTGGAAGCTGGCCGGGGCGCCGAGGAACTCCACGAACTCGCCCGCGGGACCGGCGTCCTGGTCCGCCAGGATGTAGAGGATGCGGTTTTTTTTGAGGGCGCGGACCACCGGCCGGAGCTCCTCGTCCACGAAGATGACGTCGAGGCCGGCCTTGGCGCGCAGCTTGTTCAAGAAAACGTCCACGAGCCGGTTGTGCTGGCGGGTGGCCAGGGCCGCGCCGGGGGCCGCCTCCGCCGAGAGGTAGGCCGAGGTCAGCTCCCAGGGCCCGGTGTGGGCCGACGCCAGGATGACTCCCCCCTTCGCCTTCAGCGCCCCGTGCAGGTGCTCCATCCCCTCCACGGTCATCCACCTGTGCCGCCGTTTTTTGGTGAAGTAGGGCAGGCGCATGAAGTCCACGAAATTCTGGGCGGTGCGGCAGAAATTCCGGCGGGCGGTTTGGGCCGCCGCGCGCCGGTCCAGCCCCAGCCGATCGCGGAGGTTTCCCTTGGCGATCCGCCGGCGCCGACCGAGGACCAGGAATAAAAAATTGCCCAAAAGCCAGGCGTTGAACCGGGCCAGGGCGCGCGGGCTCAGGTTGGCCAGAAGAAAAATCAGCCAGACCAGGGCGTACTGGAGCCGGTGCCCCAGGGTGGGCCTGTAGTCTTCCTCAGCCACGTCCGCACCTCCGCGCGACCGCGCCGACTTCCCCCAAAAGCCTCGCGCCGTCCTCCCCGGCGAAGACCACGCGCCGGTCCAGGACCCGCAGGCCGTCGAGCGCCCCGGAGGGTATTTTCACCGCGTCCTTGGCGGTGGTGACGGGAAGGTCGCCGGGGTGGGCATCCATCAGGCGGCGCAGCTCGCCGAAACGCCGGGCGTCGTAGCGGGCGTGGTCGGGAAAGGCCCGCGTCTCCACCAGCTCCACCCCCAACGCCCTCAAGTCGTCGAAGAAGACCGTCGGCCGGGCGACGCCGCAGAAGGCGATCACCCTTCTCCCACTCAACCCGCCCGGTGGAAGTTCTCCGCCGTCCGGGGCGAGCTCCACGGGCTCCCGCCGGGCGCGCAGCATCAACGGGGCGGGGAAACGAAGGCTCAACCGCCGGGCCTCCTCCTCCGACGCGTCCCAGAAGACCACGGCGTCCACGCGCTCCAGGCGCACGAAGGGTTCCCGCATCCTTCCCCAGGGGACCAGACGCGTGCCGCGCTCGACGTAACCGAGCCAGTCGCCGCGCTCCAACACCGCGATGTCGTAGTCCCGCGCCAACCGCCGGTGCTGCAGGCCGTCGTCCACCAGAATCAGGTCCAGGTTCAGCGGGTCGAGGAGCTCCGCCGCCCGGGCCTTCACCCGGCAGACGGCGACCTCGGCGCGCGGGAGCCTTTTCGCCAGGAGCGCCGCCTCGTCCCCCGCCTCCTGGACCGAGAGGTCGCGGACCAGCGCCGGTCGGGCCGTTCTGTGCGCCCAGCTTCCCCGGTAGCCCCGGGCGACGACGCCCGCGGCGAGCCCCCGCTCCTCCAGCCGCCGGGTGAGCCAGTGGACGAGCGGAGTCTTCCCCGAACCGCCCGCCGCGAGGTTCCCCACGCTCACCACGGGGGTCCGGGTCCGGACGCCTCCGCGCAGGCCGTCCAGCAGGCGGTCCGCCTGGACGCCCACGGCGTATACGAAAGAGGCTGCCGCGGCGGGTGGGTTGAACATAGCGCACTCGTTGGATTATTGCGGCATGGTAGCACAGCACCCGGCCGCTTTCAACCCGATTGAATGTTGACTAGACCCGCCGGGCCCTGCTACACTCTCCTCTCCGCGAAACCAGGCGGAGGTCGGAGCTTGCGTCGCCCCAGTATCAGAATCGCCGCCATCCACCCCGACTCCCACCGCGAGTACCGCCTCACCCAGGGGCTGCCCCGGTTCAACTCGGAGTGGATCGAGCTGCAGAACGTGTCCGAACTCCCGGTGGATGTCTCCGGTTTCTTCATCATCAACGGGGGCGGGTACGAGTTCACCATCAACCTCGTCGGGCGCGAATCATTGATTCTGCGGCGCGGGCAGTCCATGCTCGTCTTCACCGGGATGCCGGACAACCCCCGGGACCCGGCCCGCTGCTACATCGCCGAGGAGGCCACCCGTGTGTTTCTCCAGCGCAAGGAGTACATCTGGAGCGTGGAGGAGGACGTGGCCTTTCTCTACGAGAGCCGCGACGACTACGAAGCCGACCCGGCCTCCTACATGGACTACCACCGCTTCACCCGCCAGGGCAACCCCAGGGAGCCCCGCCCGACGCCGGGCGCCTAGGCGGTCCGTTGACGGCGGCCCTGAATTGAATTAACATACCGCTCCCCGGCCGGGGGAGTGTTGCGATGAAAGCCCAACTGACGGCGATGGAGTTCGCCACCGTTCACCGGTCGGAGGGGCACCACCGGGCCATTTTACGGGAGTAGCCATGAAGCCCAAGATACACCCCGAGTACGTGGACGCGACCATCACCTGCGCCTGCGGCAATCAGGTCAAAACGCGCTCCACCAAGAAGGAGATCAAGGTGGACGTGTGCAGCGCCTGTCACCCCTTCTACACCGGCAAGCAGAAGCTGGTGGACTCGGCGGGCCGCGTCGAGCGCTACATGCGCAAGTACGGCCTGGAGAGGGGCGCCGAGGCGAAGAAGGATGAGGAGAAGGACGAGGAAACCGGGACCGAGGGAGAAGGAGAGGCCGATGCGTAAGTTGACCCTTTCCGTCGCTGCGGCGGCGGTCGCGCTCATCCTGGCCGCGGGCTGCGGCGGGGGCGGCGGCACCCTGGGCAATCCCGCCGTGGACTTCGAGGCCTCGGGGCTCGACGGCAAGATGTACAAACTTTCCGACTATTTTGACGATCTGGTCTTCCTCAACTTCTTCGCCAGCTGGTGCGAGCCGTGCCGCGTAGAGGTGCCCGGCATGCTACGGCTGGCCAAGGAGTACGAGGGCAAGCCCTTCCAGCTCATTTATGTCACCGAGGACACCGCGCCCGCCCTGGCCCAGGGCATGGTGGACGACCTGGGCATCTCCGTGCCGGTGCTCCTGGCCGCCGAGGAGCCATTCGCCTCTAACGAGGAGGCCAACAGGTTCTACGCCCACCAGGCCATCCCGGTCACCTTCATCATCGCCCGGGGGGACCTGGTGGAGGTGCTCGTCGGGTCCCAGATGGAAGAGACTTTCCGGGCCAAGATCGAGGCCAACCTGCCGAAGTAGGTTGGGCTGGTAGGGGGGTGGAAGTTCGCGCTAGGCCGTTCGGTTATACACCTCTGTGCGTTTTAACGTATGGCGGGGGCTCCGTACCCCACCCGTTTATTCGCCGCTTTCTGCATACATGTAGGGCGGCCCCGTGGGATACATCCCCTGCGGGCCGCCGCGTTTTATACGTTCCCAACCTTGACCCTCACCCTAACCCGTAGGCGAGCCTCTCCCTGAAAGGGAGAAGGGATATGCAGCGACCCGTGACTCGTGGATTGAGTGACGTAGGGGCGACCGTCCACGGTCACCCGCGGGCCGACCTAAACGGCGCGCCGTCGGTCGGCCCCTACGAGGGTGACGAATAAATTACGCCTCACCCGTAGGGGCGGGTGTCCACATCCGCTTTTTTTCCGTCACCCCACGGGCCCATCCACAGGGGAATTCACGGAACGTCTTGACGGCGTGTGTTTTCGGGTGTATAAGTATTAAACGTAAGTAAATACCGCACCGGGAGGTGCGCCATGCGCCGACTCAAGTTCGCCGCGGCCCTGCTGCTCGTTCTCTGCTCCGCGGCCCTCGCCGCCAAGGTCGGGGTCATCTACTTCTCCGACCAGCCGATGACCGTGGAAAAGCCGGCGACGGAGTACTACACGCGGGACTCCTTCGTTTTCGGCGCCGACATCACCATCTACGCCCGCGCCTACCTGCCCTACAACTACTCCATGCACATCGGCCTGATCAAGGTGGAGACCGGGGCGGAGAAGGTGCTTTCGTCGGGCCACCGCCTGGAGGTTTACGCGCCGGGGAGCGAGGTGCCGCTCTACACCTGGACGAAGATTGGAAGCCCCTTCAAGGGAAGCAAGGACCAGGCCACGATGCTGGGTATCCTGCCCAGCGAGTTCGGCCTGGACGCCGAGAACCGGGTGCGGACCATCGAGAACTGCGGCCGGGAGTGGGGCGATCCGCCCGTCGTGGTCACCGGGTCGTACCGCGTCGTGTACACCTACTACGTCGAGCTGGCCGGTCCCTTCGAGTTCGACAGCGGCGGGTACGCCTGGGTCAAGGAGATACCCGTCGCGGTGGGCTCCTTCGAGTTCCTGGTCCACTAGGTCGGCGGTCGGTCGTCCGGGGCCGTGCGTTCATGCGCGCCGGTTCGGTGGTTGGCCGACGTCAATTAAAATGCATGGCGGGGACTTTAATCCCCGCTGCTTTTTTACCTCGCCCCTCACCCCGGCCCGCGCCGCGCGGATTGCGATGACGTAGGGGCGGGTGTCCACACCCGCCCGCCCCTCACCCCAACCCTCTCCCTAAAAGGGAGAGGGAAAACACGGGCCGACCTGAAGGTCGGCCCCTACGAGGGTGACGTGCAATTCACAGCGGGTCATCCACGCCGAAGCCGTGGTGGTGCTCGAAGGCGTTGTCGTAGCGCTCCAGCCCCCCCGGCGCGACCTCCTTCTTGTACACACGCATCCTCTTGTACTCCCGCGCCCCGAAGCGCAGCATCTCCGCCTGGACCTTGGTGTTGAACTCCAACTCCTGGTGCGCGTCGGCGTAGGTGAAGCCGGCGGCGTTGGCGTCGCGGATGAGCCCCACGCCGAACATGGCGGCCAGACCACGGTTCCGGTACGCCTTCGTCACCCCGGCGATCATCAGGTCGAGCTGCTCCGTCCTCTTCTGGGCGGCCATGATTTTCAAAAAACCGAAGGGGAAGAGCCTCCCACCGGCCGCCTGGATGCCCTCGGTCATGTCGGGGATGCCGATGAAGAAGGCGACGACCTCGTCGGAGCCGGGCACGACGGGCCGACCGCGCTCCCCGGGCGGCAGCTTGTAGATGAACTTCACGAACCGGGGGTCGAGGACGGGCAGGTAGTCGCTGATGAGCTTCTTCCCCTCCTCGGCGGTCAGGGACACGAAACCGTAAATCTCGTCGAAGGTGTCGTTGTAGATGCGGACGAAGTCGGGGATGTGGGGGAGGAGGGCCTTCCTCTTGGTGAACTCGACCAGGACGAAGCCCCGGCGCTCCAGGCGCTCCTTGACCTTCACGTACACCGGCGGCGGCGCGGCGGGGATGGGGACCCGGAACACCCGGTAATCGAAATCCTTGGAGTAGCCGCACGCCTCCACGAGTTTCGGCAGGTAGGGGAGGTTGTAGAAGGTCTCTATGGTCGCGCGGTGCTCGAAGCCGTGGATGAGCATCCCCTGGCAGTCCTGATCGGAGAAGCCGTGGGGCCCGGTGACGGTCTCCATTCCGCGTTCGCGGGCCCAGCCCTCGACCGCCCCCAGGAGGGCCGCGCAGATTTCCCGCTCGTCGGGGCATTCCAGAAAGGTGAACCGCGCGTTTTTGATGCGCCAGCGCTCGTTCATCCTCCTCTGGACGATGCCCATGACGCGCCCCACCGGAGCGCCGGAGCGCCAGGCCAGGTAGCGGACCGCGTCGGCGGTCCGGTAGGCCGGGTACTTCGCCGGGTCGTGGAAGGTGCGCTCGTCGGACCAGATGGGGGGCACCCACTGGGGCACGCCGCGGTAGATGCCTACCGGCAGGCGGATGAACGCCTTCAGTTCTTTTTTACCTACGACTTCGCGGATTTCCAACGGCATGGCGCCCCTTGGAGTAATTTGTAGGGGCGGGTGTCCACACCCGCCCGCCCCACACCCAAGCCCAAGGCGCGCCTCCCCCCAGGGGGGGAGGGAGCATTTACTCCCCGCCCGGCATCATGTGCCGCGGGACGGCCTCCTCGGTGTTGGCCTGGTCACGCTTCAGGCCGCCCGGCACCAGCTCCTTCACGAAGATGCGCAGGCGCTTCCACTCCCGGTGCTCGAAGCGGCCCCACTCCTCGTGGACCTTCGAGTTGAACTCCAGCTCCTGGTGGGCGTCTATGTACTCCAGCCCCCGCGCCTTGGCGTCCCGGATGAGCCCCACGGCGAACATGGTGGTCAGCCCCAGGTTGCGGTACTTCTCCCTCACCCCGGCGTAGAAGAGGTCGAGCTGCCTGGTGGTGTTACGCGCCTTGAGAATCTTGAAGATGCCGAAGGGGAGCACGTTCCCCTTCGCCTTCTGGATGCCCTCGGTGATGTCGGGCATGCCCACGATGAAGCCCACCACCTCGTCCGTCTTGGGATCCACCGGCCGCCCGATTTCTTCCCTGGGGACCCGGTAGATGTACTTCATGAAGTGGGGGTCTATGATGGGCAGGTAGGAGTCTATGAGGGCCCGACCCTCCTCGGGGGTCATGTGGGCGTAGCCGTAGATCTGTTCGAAGGTGTCGTTGATGATGACCACGAAGTTGTCCAGGTGGGCCTTCAGCTCCTTCTTCGTCTCGAACTCCACCAGGACGAAGCCCTGACGCTCGAGGCGCTCCATTATTTTCAGGTACACCGCCGGCGCCTCGTCGGGGATTTTTATCCAGAAGACGCGGTAGTCGTAGTCCTTGGCGAAGCCGCACCGCTCGACCAGCCCGGGGAGGTAGGGGAAGTTGTAGTAGGTGGCGATGGTGGCGCGGTGCTCGAAGCCCGCGACCAGCATCCCCTCGGGGTCCTGGTCGGAGAAGCCGTGGGGGCCGGTGATGGTTTCCATGCCCGCGGCCTTGGCCCAGTCCTCCACGGCGCCCAGGAGCCCCCGAGCCACCTCGAGGTCGTCGGGGGATTCCAGGAGGCAGAAGTGGGCGTTCTTGGTGGCCCACCGATCGTTCATTTTATGGGAGACGATGCCCATGATCCGCCCCACCAACACGCCGTCGGAGTACGCCAGGAAGCACTTGGCCTCGGCGGAGGCGAAGGCCGGGTTCTTCCTCGGGTCGTAGTACTTCCGCTCCTCGTCGTAGAAGGGCGGCACCCACTGGGGAACCCCGGCGTATATCTTCCGGGGCAGGTAGATGAACTCCTTCAGCTCTTTCTTGGTCTCCACGGGTCGAATCTCGACGGCCATCTTCTCCGGCCTCCGGTCGGTGGCGCAGCTCGTCTGCACCGGGAAAGTGGTGGGTGAGCTTTTCGGTCATTATAAACCAAGGACGGCCGATACGGTAGACCGGGCTGACAGGGCGGCGCAGCCGGGTTAAAATGATACGGTAGCCGACGACGGGAGCACACATGGCCGGGCACCCCGTTTTCCCCTCCGCGGGGATAGAGTTCCTCCGGGACCTCGCCCGCAACAACGCCCGGAGCTGGTTCGAGGAGAACCGGCACTACTACGACTACGTCCTGGTCCCGGCCCTGCGGGAGATTCTGGGCTGGGTCTGGGGGCGGATCGGGTCGCTTTACCCGGGCTACGTCGCCGACCCGCGGGTCAATAAAAGCCTCTACCGGGTCAACCGCGACGTGCGCTTCTCCAAGGACAAGTCGCCGTACAAGACCCACCTGGGCCTCCTGATCTACCGGGGCGACCGCTCGGACAGTCCCTGCCTCTACCTCCACTTTGCCACGGACGAGGTTTTCTGGACCAACGGGTGGTACGCGCCGTCCCCGGCCGCCGTCCGCGCCTACCGGAGCTGGGTGGCCGACCCGGGGATCAACCGGCGGTTCGGCGACGAGGTGTCCCGCGTTTCGGAAAAGTATCCCCTCTCGGCGCCCCAGCTCAAGCGCGCGCCCCCCGAGGCCCGGGGGCTCGATCTGCCCCACCCCGACCTCTTCCTCTACAAGGGGCTGGTGACCTACGCGCCCCGGGAGCCCGGCGACTGGCTCGACCGGCGGGGCTGGCTGGAGGAGGCGGTGGAGATGTTCCGCTTCTGCCGGACCTTCATGGGCTTTCTGGGCGAGTGGCACGACCTGGCCCGGGGCGGCGGGTGGTGAGGGCCGCCGCAATCCCCTCCCCCCACTGGGGGGAGGCGTGCCTACGGGCCAGGGAGGGGGGTGAACGAAGCGGCCCGCAGAGGACTCGTCCTACGGGGCCGCCCTACGTCTCCCTCTCCCTGTGGGAGAGGGCCGGGGTGAGGGCTTCCTTATAAAAATGTCTCTGCATCATCCACAGGGCGAACTGCCCCCCAAGCTGGTCGAGCACTCCCGCTCCCTGCGGCGGAACCTGACCCTAGCCGAGAGAAAGCTCTGGCGTCTCTTGCGGGACCGCCGACTGATAAAGGCCAAGTTCCGCCGTCAGCACGTAACCGGCAATTACATCTTGGATTTCTTCTGCTCGGAGGCTGACCTGGCGGTGGAAGTGGATGGCGGGCAACATGCGCAACCGGAACAGGCGGAGTATGATCGGCGGAGGGATGAGTTTTTGAGGGGGCAGGGAATTACTGTTTTGCGGTTCTGGTGTAATGATGTCTTGGCGAATATTGATGCTGTGTTGGCGGAGATAGCGAAATATTTGGAATAAGGAAGCCCTCACCCCGTCCCGTCGGCGCGCCGCTCCCACAGGGAGAGGGGAGACACTGCAGGCCACCCACGGGGAGAGGGGGAAGCCGGCGCGGGGACCCTTTTTGACGCCCGCGGCTTGTCATGCGACCCGGATGGGCCTATAATTATGGAAACTTAAACCTCTCTTTCCACCACAGACCAGGAGCCGCCGGTGAGGATTACGCCGCAGGACATCCACCGCCAGGAATTCAACCGCTCGGTGCGGGGCTACACCGTCGAGGAGGTGGACGCCTTCCTCGAGCGGGTGGCCGACGAGCTGGAGCACGTGCACCAGGACAACACCAAGCTCCGGGACCAGCTCAAGGGGCTGGAGGCTTCCCTGGGCGAGTACCGCCGCCTGGAGAAGAGCATCGAGAAGACGCTGATGGCGGCCACCCAGGCCTCCGAGGACATGACCAAGAACGCCGAGAGTAAGCGCGACCTGATCATCCGGGAGGCCGAGCTCCGGGCGGAGGAGCTGATCATGGAAGCCCAGCGCCGCCGCGACGAGATCAAGGCCGAGCTGGCCCAGCTGAGCCAGCAGCGTCTGGTGTACATCACCGAGATGCGGGCCTTCCTGCAGGCCCAGATGAACCTCCTCGACGAGCTGGAGCTCCGCGGCTACAAGAATTCCCCGCGGCCGGTGCGACCCGCGCCGGAGGTGCCCGTGGAGCTGGACCTGGATAATCCCGAAGACGCGGGCCGTGCCCCTTAAGGTCGGCGAGGACGCGTCCGGACGCGCGCTGGTCCCGCTCCACGTCCAGCCGCGGTCGCGACGCGCCGGGCCGGCCGGCCTCCACGGCGGGGCGCTGAAGCTCCGCCTGAAAAGCCCGCCTCTCGACGGTCGGGCCAACGCCGAGGCGGTGGGGCTCCTGGCCGAACTGTTGGGAATCCCCCGGAACCGGGTCGAGTTGGTACGGGGGTTCGGGAGCCGGGACAAGCTCGCCGCCGTCACCGGCCTGACGGCGGAGGAGGTCGAAAGGCTCCTGGCCGCGCAACTGGAAGAGTGAAGGGTATGGGCGACCCCGCGATAAAAGTTCTTTTCACGCTCCTGGTTCTCGTTGCCCCGGCGGTCGGCGACTCGGCCCTGGAGCTGGTGGGCGACGGGAACGTGGCGCTGCGCGAGGGGAACTACGAGGACGCGGTGGTCTCTTTCAACCGGGCCCTGGAGCTCGAGCCGGGCTACCCGGCGGCGATTAACGGTCTGGGGCAGGTGGCGCTGGCCCGGGGCCGGTACGAGGAAGCGCTCCGCCTCCTCCAGCCGCTCATCGGCGAATACCAGGGCGACCCCATCTTCCTCCAGAACCTCGGGATAATCTTCAAGTACGTGAGGGATTACGGCAACGCGGTGGAGATGTTCCGCATGTCCGACAAGCTGTTGCCGGACAACCCGCCGGTCCTGGCCGGTCTGGCCGAGAGCCTCCTCCAGCAGGGCGACACGCTCGAGGCGTTGCCGCTCACCCGGCGCCTGGTGGACCTCGACCCCGCCCGACCCGACTACCACTACCTCCACGGCATGGCCGCCCTGTTCAATGACATCAAGGACGAGGCCCAGAGCGCCTTCGAGCGTACGCTGGAGCTCAACCCCTCCTTCGCTTACGCCTTCGAGCCGCTGTTCGAGATTTACTACGAGAAGGATGAGCTGATCCCGGCCCAGGAACTGGCCGGGCGGTGGTGCGCCGACCAGACGGGGAGCGGTTCCGCCTGGCGGGCCGTGGGCATAGTCTCGGTCCGGCAGGGCGATTTCCCCGCCGCCCTGGAGGCGACCCGGGCCATGCTCGAGCGCGGCCGCCTGGACAACAATTTGGTCCAGATTGTCACCAAGTGGCTCAGGGCCACGGACCGGGACGCGGAGGCCCGCGAGCTCTGGGAACGGGTGCTCGTCCTGGACCCCCACAACGTCGCCGCCGTCGCCGAGCTGGAGCGTTGATCGGCCGCGCCGAAACCGCCGCCGTGGTCGCGCTCGCCCTCGCGGCGGCCCTCTTCATCCTCCTCGACCAGCCCCATCCCCCGCCCCCGGGTGAAAAACCCGCGGTGGACTACGCCTTCGTCTTCGGTGACGCCGTGGCCCGTCCCGGCGCCTACCCCTTCCTCCGGGGGACCACACCCGATCTGGCCTACATCTACCGCCGGGCCGGGGGCGAACCCGCTCTCGCCGCCTCGCTGCCCCGGGTGACGCCGGGCCTGCCGGCGCTGGTCTGGTTCGACCGCCGCTGGCTCGGGTCCCGGGCGGAACCGACGGGGCCGTTCGATTTGAACCGCGCCCCGGCCTGGGAGCTCGAAAGGCTGCCGGGCATCGGCGAGGTGCTGTCGCGCAGAATCATCGCGGGGAGGCCCTATTCCTCCGTTGACGACTTGCTGCGGGTGGAGGGGATCGGGGAGGGGAAGCTGGCGGCGATGCGGGGGCTGGTGACCGTGGGCCGGTAAAAAACGGAGGGGATGGTCGTTAAAAAACGGCGGGGATTTGCCGGGGGCATAGCTCGCTTCGCTCGGTTAAAATCCCCGCCTACATTTAGGAGAGGGTCGGGATTAGGGTTGCCGCGTGTCCCCTCTCCCCTCTGGGGAGAGGGCTAGGGTGAGGGGCAAAAACGGGCGGGTGTGGATACCCGCCCCTACGTCGTCGCAATCCGCGGGTGAGGGTCGGCGCGGTCCCCTCTCCCTGTGGGAGAGGGATAGGGTGAGGGCTACCTTATAAAAAGGCGGGGAAAAAACCCCCCGCCCTACATTCGGGAAAAACCGTCCCTACGTCTTCTGCAGCGCGACGATGGGGTCCAGGCGGGCGGCCTTGAGCGCCGGGAATATGCCGAAGCTCACCCCCACCACCCCGCAGAAGATCATGGCCAGCGCCACGGAGCCGGCGGAAACCTCGACGGGCAGCTCCACCGCGCCCCCGATGAGGTTGGCCACCAGCGCCCCCAGCCCCACCCCGATGACCCCGCCCACCACCGTCACCAGGAGCGCCTCGGTGAGGAACTGGCGCAGGATGTCCGAGCGCCGCGCCCCCACCGCCTTGCGGATGCCTATCTCCCGCGTCCTTTCGCTCACGGCCACCAGCATCACGTTCATGATGCCGATGCCGCCCACCAGGAGGCTGATGCCGCCCACTACAATCATCACGCCGAAGATGACGCCGGTCATCTGCTCGAAGACGGACACCAGGAGCTTCTCGGAGACGACGCCGAAGTTGTCCGGCTCCCCGGGCGCCAGGTGGCGGACGGTGCGGAACGCCTGCTGGGCCTCGTACGATAGCTCGGAGACCTCCTCCTGGGAGCGCGCGCGGAGGTAGATGCTCACCGGGCTGCGGAAGCCGTAGTACTTGCGGAAGGTGGAGTAGGGGATGTCGGCGAAGTCGTCGGTGGACTGGCCCATGAGCCGGCCCTGCTCCGCGTACACGCCCACCACGGTGAAGGGCCTCCCGCCGATGCGCACCTCGCGGCCCAGGGGGTCGAGGCCGCTGAAGAGCTCACCGGCCACCTCGTAGCCCAGGACCGTCACCGGCCTCCGCCGGGCGACCTCGGCCTCGGTGAAGTACCTCCCCTCCTCGAGCGGACGCTCGTTGATGTTGTACATGTCGGCGCCCACCCCAAAGGTCCGGATGTAGCGCAGCTCCTTCCCCCCGGCCTCGATGTTGAGCCAGCTCCGCACCTGCGGCGAGGCGTAGAGATACCGTCCCTTGAGCCTGCGGACGAGGGAGGAGTACTCGGCGTCGGTGATTCGCGGACGCTTGGCGGCCTCGAGCCAGTCCTCCTCGCTCTGGATGACGCCCGTGCGGCTGATGATGAAGCTGTTGGCCCCCAGAGCGCCTATCTCCTCGCGCACGAAGCTGTCCAGGCCGCCGACCAGCGCCAGAATCGTCACCACCGTCATCACGGCGATGACGATGCCCAGCGCGGTGAGGATGCTGCGCATGAGGTTGCGCCGCCAGTCGGAGACGACGTTTTTCAAGAGGTCGGCGAGTCCGGTCATGGGGGTTTCCGCAGGTGCTCGATTGCCGGGTGATTATACCAAGCTTCCCTCCCCCCGTGGGAGGTCTGCCTTATTCCCCCTCTCCCCTTTGGGGAGTGGCTTGCCTACGGGCCGGGGAGGGGGGTGTAGCGGTCCCCCTCTCCCTCCGGGAGAGGGGATGGGGGTGAGGGCCACCTTATAAAAAACGCGGCGGGGATGGGAATCCCCGCCCTACTTTTGAGTCACTCCGATGCAACGAACGGGCGGGTGTGGACACCCGCCCCTACGGCTAAGGTGTGAATCGCGCGTCAACCTCGTAGGGGCCGACCGACGGCGCGCCGTTCATGTCGGCCCGCGGGCGGGTCTAAAGACCCGCCCCTACATCATCGCAGCTTGGGGTGAGGGTCGAAGCGGCCCCCCTCTCCCTCCGGGAGAGGGGATGGGGGTGAGGGCTTCCTTAAAAAAAACGGCGGGGAAAGGAGTCCCCGCCCTACGGCTGTTCAACCTTACCGCGTATAAAAACCGTCGGGGGATTCGGTCGGCAAATAGCCGACTTGAGCAGTCGGAATATCTGTGCTAGAATATCGGTGTGTCGAAAGCGAAATATTCAATCAAGGGAGGCCCATGAAACCGCGCAAGATTACCGAAAACGTGCACTGGCTCGGCGCCGTGGACTGGGACCGCCGGCTCTTCGACCAGCTCATCCCCCTGCCCGACGGCACAAGTTACAACGCCTACCTCGTCCGCGGGCGCGACAAGACCGTCCTCCTGGACACGGTTGACCCGCCGATGAGGGGCATCCTTCTCGAACAGCTCGAGGGCGTAAAGCGCCTGGACTACCTCGTCGCCCACCACGCCGAGCAGGACCACTCCGGCTCCATCCCCGACGTTTTGGCGATGTTCCCCGACGCGAAGCTCGTCACCTCCGAGAGGGCCAAGGGGATGCTCATGGACCTCCTGCGGGTCCCGGAGGAGCGGTTCAAGGTGGTGGCCGACGGGGAGACGCTGGACCTGGGCGGCAAGACGCTCAAGTTCATCTACACGCCGTGGGTCCACTGGCCGGAGACCTTCGTGACCTACCTCGAGGAGGACAAAATCCTCTTCAGTTGCGATTTCTTCGGCTCGCACCTGGCGACGAGCGAGCTCTACGCCGACGGGGAGCGGGTGGTGGCCGGTCCGGCCAAGCGGTACTACGCCGAGATTATGATGCCCTTCGCCGGTATCATCGCGAAGAATCTGAAGAAGCTGGAGCCCTACGAATTCAAGCTCATCGCGCCGAGCCACGGCCCGATTCACTCCCGGCCGGAGGTCATCGTCAAGGCCTACGACGGGTGGGTGAACGGCGAGCCGAAGAACATCGCGGTGCTGCCCTTCGTCTCGATGCACGGGAGCACCCTGGAGATGGTCAATCACCTCACGGCGGGCCTGGCGGAGCGCGGGGTGCGGGTGGAGCGCTTCGATCTGGCCTCGGTGGACATCGGGGCGCTGGCGATGTCCCTGGTGGACGCCGCGACGATAATCGTCGGCACGCCGACGGTCCTCGCCGGTCCCCACCCGCTGGCGGCCTACGCGACTCTTCTGGCCAACGCGCTGCGGCCGAAGGCGCGGTTCCTCTCCATAGTCGGCTCCTACGGCTGGGGCGGCAAGACGGTGGAGACCCTGGCTTCCCTCATCCCCAACCTGAAGGTCGAGGTGCTCGAACCGGTGCTGGCCAAGGGGCTGGCCGGGAAGGCCGATTTCGAGGCCCTGGACCGCCTGGCCGATACCGTGGCGGAAAAGCACGGGGAAGCCGGGTTGAAATAGGAAAAATCCGCGTCACGGGGCGGTGCAGGCCGCCCCGTTTTTCACATCGCGGGCGGTCGTTCGGGCTTGAGCGGACGCCCGGTTCGGTGTATCATCCCCCGGTAACCGACGCACAAGGAGAGCCGATGCCCGTCATCCTCAGCGGCGAGAACCTCACCCTCGAGCGGCTGAAGGCCGTCGCGGTGGGCCGCGAGCGGGTGGAGATTCCCCCCGAGGCCCTGGAGCGCGTGGACCGCTGCCGGGCCATGTGCGAGGTCAAGATAAAAAACCGCGAGGTCATGTACGGGGTGACCACGGGCATCGGCGAGTTCTCCGAGACGGTGCTCACGCCGGAGCAGACCCGTGATTTCCAGCGGTATCTGATCTACTCGCACGCGGCGGGAATCGGGGAGCCCATGCCCGAGCCGTGGGTGCGGGCGGCGATGACCGGCCGGATAAACGTGCTGGTCCACGGCAATTCCGGCTGCCGGCGCGAGGTGCCGGAGACCATGGCTGCCATGCTCAACGCCGGGGTGACCCCGGTGGTCTGCACCCGGGGGTCCGTGGGGGCCTCGGGTGACCTGTCGCCCATGGGTCAGATGGCGCTGGTGGCGATGGGCGAGGGGGAGGCGTTCTACGGGGGCGAGCGGCTGCCCGGGGCCGAGGCGATGCGCCGGGCCGGTGTGCCGGTCATCGCCTACGAGGCCCGCGACGGCCTGGCCTCCATCAACGGCTCCAACTTCATCAACGGCCTGGGTTCGCTTCTGTTGTTGGAGATGGAGACCTGGCTCAAGACCCAGGACGTGGCCGCCGCCATGACCCTCGAGGTCCTCAACGTCAACATGTCGGGCTACGACGAAAGGCTGCACCGCGTCCGGGGGCACGGGGGCTCGATCACGGTGGCGAAAAACGTCCGGCGGCTGACCGAAGGGTCGCCGCTTTTGATGCGTCCGGGCAAAAAGGTCCAGGACGCGTACTCCCTGCGTTCGACGCCCCAGTCCGCCGGTCCGGCCCGCACCGCCCTGGCCCACGCCCGCGAGGTATTCCTCACCGAGCTCAACGGCGTCGGCGACAACCCGGTCTTCTTCCCCGAGGACGACGAGGTCGTCGCCGGGGCCAACTTCCAGGGCACGCCCATGGCCCTGGCCCTGGAGTACGCCTCGATGGGCGTGGTGACGGCGGCGGTCCTCGCCGAGCGGCGCATCAACCGCCTGATGAACCCCGCGCTGTCGGCGGGGCTGCCCGGGTTCCTGACCCACGGCGGCGGGATGTTCTCCGGGTTGATGCTGGCCCAGTACACCGCCGGGGCCATGATCTGCGAGTGTCGGGTGCTCTCGACGCCGGCGGCCGTGGGCAGCATCCCCGCCGCGGCGGACCAGGAGGACTTCGTCTCGATGGGCTGGACCACCGCCCTGAAGACGCGCCAGATAATGGACCTCGTGCCCGGCGTGCTGGGAATCGAAATCATGGCCGCCTGCCAGGCGCGCGATTTCCGCGACACCGAGTTCGCCCCGGCCACTAAAGCCGTTTACGGGCTGGTCCGGGAGCACGTGGCGCACCTGGACGAGGACCGGCCGCTCTACGCCGACAATAACGAGATGGCCGAGTTGGTGCGCTCGGGGGCGATACTGGCGGCCGCCGAGGGGGTCATCGGCCCGCTGGACTGACGGTTTCCCCTATCCCCTCCCCCCTCTGGGGGGGGTCAGGGTGGGGGGTAAAGCGGCGGGGACTGAAGTCCCCGCCCTACATTTAGAACCGTGCAGTTCACCGTAGGGGCGACCGTCCACGGTCGCCCGCGGGCCGACCTGAACGGCGCGCCGTCGGTCGGCCCCTACATCATCGCGGTTTGTCGATAAAAACGGGCGGGTGTGGACACCCGCCCCTACGTCAATATCCAGCGCCCCCCGTAGGGGCGACCGTCCACGGTCGCCCGCGGGTGAAAAAACCGCTAGAACGCCGCCTTGATCTCCCCCCAGCTCGCCCCCTCGACCGCGGGCCCCGAGAAGGTCAACCAAAGCTCCGGCGCGTTTTCGGTCTCCCGGGTGTAGATTGTCCCCGGAGGATCGTCCTCCCACACCTGCTCGGTGTCAAAGATAAGGATTCCGTAGGCCGTTTCCGGCGCGTCCACCCAGGGCGCGATGGGGCCGATGTCGAGGTCCACGTAGTTGTCTCCACCGTCCATGTAGAAGGAGGCCAACAGGGCACCCGCCCCCGGACAGTTGTTGAATGTGATGGTCATCTCCTCCCAGGCGCCCCCCACCGCGTGGGCTTGCTGCAAACCATTAGCGTAAGACGCGGCGTGGAGTACGAGCTGCGCCCCGACCAGATACGTGCCATCGTAGTCGCCGAGCCCCGAGAAATCGAAGTGCATGAAGGGTATCTCGAATTCCTCGCCCCACTGGTAATAGTTATCCAGCACATACATCAGAGGCTCGCCGCCGAAGTTGTCGTCGGCGTACTCCGGGTCGCTCTCCCACTCTTCGTAGTATTTGACGTAGCTGTCCCCGTCGGCCTCCAGGACGACCTGGACCGTAGCCGTGACGGTGGTCGCGACGGCCAGGAAGACCGCGCAAACGAGCCGACCTCTGTTGTTCATTTCGCCTCCTATTCGAATGACGCCTTAATCTCCCCCCAGCTCGATTCCTGGACCGCGGGCTCCGAGAAGGTCAGCCAGAGCTCCGGTGGTGAATCGGTTTCCCGGCTGCAGAATACCCCGTAGTTATCCCAACTACCATTCCCCCCATGGTCAAGCTGGATGCCGTAGGCCAAATCCGGCGCGTCAACCCAGGGCGCGATTTTGCCGACATTGAGGTCCACGTAGTTGTACCCCTCGACCATGTCGAACGAGGCCACACTGTCGCCCCGCGGCGGTCGGTTTCTGTAGGTGATGCTCATCTCCTCCCAGGGGCCGGCCACCTTGGCGGCGAGTACCGCTCCCTCGACAGCATCAGTGGCATTGAATACCAGTTGAGCCTCGACCAAATCCGCGCCGTCGTATTCGCCGAGCCCGGAGAAATCAAAGTGCATGTATGCCATTTCGAGCACTTCCATCCACCACGGATCCGAAATGTACGTGTACGTGTTCGATACATGTAACTCCCATGCATCGCCGAAGTTGTCGTCGACGTAAAACTCAAGGGGTACTGACGGCTCGTAAAACCTACAAACATAGCTGTCGCCATCTGTTTCCAGTTTGACGACCTGCTCGGTGGCCGGAGCGACGGACGCGGCGGCCAGGAAGACCGCGCAAACGAGCCAAATCCTGTTCATGTCTCCTCCTACTCGAACGCCGCCTTTATCTCCCCCCAGCTCGCCTCCACGACGTCGGCCCCGCTGACCAGGAGTTTCAGCCGAGGCGGGAAGCCCCCTTCGCGCGAGGAGAAATCAACACAATTCCAGTCCTCAGAGGTCAAAATGATAATACCGTTATTGTCGTCCGGATTATCCACTATCAGTTCTATCTCTTCGGCATTGAGCTCCGCGACGTCGCTGTACTGGTAAAGGGGGAAGGTATCGTCCCATGAACCGAGAATTTCGGAAAACCACGGTTGGTCGTTCCAGGTGACCTCGTATTCATCCCACGCTTCACGGCAGCGATACACCCAGAACCTACCGCCCCAATCCAGGTAGGTGATGTAAAGGGACAGAATCGCTTCGAGAACGCTACTTTGGGGATCCATCCCCTCGAAATCGAAATAGATGAAGGAGCGTCGTTGAATCAGCGAGGGGTATCGCCGATAGAAATTGATGTACCAGGCGGAAAGTTCTACTTCTCCACCGAAGTTATCGTCCACGTACTGCGGTTCTTCTTCGGTGTCATCTTTGTAGTAGTAGACGTAGCTGTCGGCGTCGGCTTCCACGGTGATCCACTCCGCGGCCCAGACTCCGACCGCGGCTGCCAGGACGAGGATGACGATTCCCCTCATTTTTTCCTCCTTTTCCTTTCCATCATCATTTATCAGTATAGCACGTCTGGGTGGGGGATAAAAAAAGCCGACCTTTCGGCCGGCGGTTTAGGGGAGGGCGGCCCGTGAACCCCTGGTTTTCCTAACCCCCCGCTTTTTTACGCGGGTCGGGCCGCCCACCCTCCGCCACCGGGTAAAATAGCCGAAACTTCCCCGCCGTCAAGACCCGGAAGAAAAAAACACGGTCGTGACCGGGGGGCGCGGCCGTTCCGACCAATCGAGTCTGCATTCGACGGGCCGCCGTCCGGCGAAGCACTAAAACCCTTGCCACAGACGGGGCGGTTTTGTATCCTTTCCCTGCGTAAAACCGGCGTTACCCGGACCGGAGGGAGCGCCGACGGGGGGGAAGCGTATCGGGTTCGGTGTCCCGCGGAGAATCCACAGCAATCCCGGTGCGGTAATTCAGCGAAAGGAGTCAATCTTGGGTAAGCACGACATCTGCCACGTCGAGTTCGATTCCACCGACCTCGAGCGGACGCGGCGTTTCCTCGTCGGCCTCTTTGTGGACTGGAAGTTCGATGGGTGGGGCGACGACTACCTGTTGTTCTCGACCCCCGGCGGTCCCGGCGGCGGCCTCAACCGGGTGGACAAGATGCGGGGCGGCTCCGGCACCCTGGTCCACGTCGAGGTGGACGAGATAGAGCCCTACCTGGCGCGGGTGGAGGGCCTGGGCGGGCGCATCCACACGCCGAAGACCGAGATTCCCGAGGTCGGCTGGTTCGCCATCGTCAAGGACCCCGACGGGAACCTCCTCGGCCTCTACCAGGACAAGCCGAAGGGCTAGAGTGTTGACGGGGGATCGGGCCGCGGCGTCCGGTTCCCATCCACGTTAGTCAATTTTTAGTAAAGGGGTGGTTTGGAAATGGCTGTTTCTAAAAAGGTTTCCGATAGAATAGTGCAACAACTCAAGAAGTATCAACCAATTCTTTCGGATGCACAAGACCGTGATATCAGCGAATCGGACACAGTAGTCATCATCGCTGACATGCTTGCCGATATACTCGGTTATAACAAGTACACCGAAATTACGACAGAATTTGCCATTCGGGGTACATATGTGGACCTAGCCGTTAAAGTCGGTGCCGATGTGCGTTTTTTAATTGAAGTTAAAGCAATCGGCGTCGCCCTTAAAGACAGCCATATCAAGCAGGCTTTAGACTATGGGGCAAACCACGGTGTAGAGTGGGTAGTGCTCACAAATGGTGCAATTTGGCAGATTTATAAAATCCACTTCCACAAGCCCATAGACAAATCGTTGATTTTTCAAACTAACCTCCTGCAAAAAAACGTACGTAACCAGCAGTTAATAGAGTGTTTCGGCAACCTCAGCCGGGAAGGCTTTACACAATCATCCATGACAGCTTTTTACCAGCGGCAACAAGTAACAAGCAAATTCTCAATTGCCGCAGTCCTTACCAGCCCGCCAATGCTTCAAGCGCTAAAGCGGGAACTCAGGCATATTGGCGGTAACATCAAGATTCAAGTGGATCAACTTAAAGCACAGTTACAAAATGAGGTGCTTAAAAGAGAAACTGTGGACGGCGAAGAGGCGAAACAAGCGGCGGACTTTTTGAAGCAGGCCGCTAAATCTGTCGCGAAATCCAAGACTAAAAAAGAAGCAAAAGCGTGAAATCTGATTCAGTAATTTTGTTTATGAGACGCTTGGAATAACTGCAGAAAGGGAGGGGCATGGCCGAGCACGACCTGTACCACTTCGAGTGGGGCTGCACCGACATCGAGGCGACCCGGAAATTCTTCGAGGGCCTCTTCGGCTGGGAGTTCATCCCCTGGGCCGACAACTACATCCTGTTCCACACGCCCTCGGGCCTCTCCGGCGCCCTGGCCCAGGTGGACGATCTGGAGCCGAGCGTCCGGCCGCTGCTCTACTTCCAGGTGGACGAGCTGGAGCCCTATATGAAAAAGGTCAAAAAGCTCGGCGGCGACGTGGTCTCCGACATCCAGGAGGCGCCCGAGCTCGGAAACTTCTCCATCCTCTCCGACCCCGACGGCTCCCTGTTCGGCGTGTTCAAGCCGCTCGAGGGGGGCAAGTGACGGACGAGCGCGGTTTCAACATCCACTGTGTATGCTCCCACGAGGAGGCCCGTCGGCTCATCGAGGCTCAGAGCGGCTTTCGGCTCACCAACTGCGGCTGCCGCGAGGAGGTGGGCGGCTGCGAACGGTCGCGCACCGACGTGTGCCTCATGTTCCCCGGGGCGAAGGAGGTCAGCGATGA
Source organism: bacterium (assembly GCA_035528375.1). Lineage (NCBI taxonomy): Bacteria > bacterium. The sequence goes on along the minus strand of DATKYS010000051.1, from coordinate 4,714 downwards.
CGGCGCCCCGTGGGCCATCAGCCGCGAGGAGGCCCTGGCCATCCTGCGCGAGGCCGGGCAGAAGCGCCTGGTCGCACGGCCCTGGCGCGAGGTGACACCGGAGCGCGCCGACGGCATCTGCTTCTGCTGCGACTGCTGCTGCGGCTACTTCCGCGAGCCCGACCGCTGGAAGTGCGACAAGGGGGCGATGGTCGAGCGGACCGACCGGGAGGTCTGCACCGGCTGCGGCACCTGCGTGGAGGTCTGCTACTTCGGCGCCCGGGCCCTCGACCCGGAGAAGGGCACCCTCGCTCTCGATGAGGATAAGTGCTACGGCTGCGGCCTGTGCGTCGCAGCCTGCCCGCAGAAGGCCGTTGAGCTATACATCCGCTGATTTTCCACATTTTCCTCTTGACCCCCCCCGTGCTATGTTACCTTTGCTTCGATAAGTAAAAGTCTTCCTGTGCCACAGATTAACAGTTACCGCCATAAGGAGTAGTCATGAAGAAGCTGACGACAGCTCTGGTGGTTCTGTTCCTGGCCACGATTACCTTCGCCGGCGAGTGGCACATCGAAACGGTGGACTCAGCCGATGAGGTGGGTTTGCAGACATCGTTGGCGCTGGATTCCTACGACAATCCCCACATCTCTTATTTCCTTTGGTATCCTGACGACGATCTCAAGTACGCTCATTGGGACGGTGACGCTTGGCAGATAGAGAGGGTGGATACAACAGGACGCGTGGGTTGGCCTTCTTCTTTGGCACTGGATTCCTCAGATTATCCCCACATCTCTTATAACGATGAAACCAACGGTGACCTCAAGTACGCCCGCTGGGACGGGGCAAACTGGCAGATTGAGGCCGTGGACACGGCGGGAGTTGTAGGCTCGGCCTCATCTCTGGCGCTGGATTCCAACGACTACCCCCACATCGCGTATTACGACGATACCAACCATAGACTAAAATACGCCCGCTGGGACGGTGAAGAGTGGCGGATCGAGGTAGTGGATGGAGGAGAGCATGTGTATGTTGGTGATTGGCCATCTCTAGCTCTGGATTCCAACGACTACCCCCATATTACTTATTATGATTACTTATACATGGCTATTAAGTATGCCTATTGGAGTGGCAGTACATGGCGGATAGAGACTATTGACTCGGTGGAATACGGTTATACTAGCTCTCTCGCGCTCGATTCCGACGATTACCCTCACATCTCGTATTACTATGAATCCACGCAAAACCTCAAATATGCCCGTTGGGACGGCGACGAATGGCAAATTGAAACCGTGGAAAGAGATGGTGATGTTGGTTCGAACAACTCCCTAGCGTTGGATTCTAGCGATAACCCTCACATTTCTTATCACAAGTGGCAGCCCGAATATGATCTTAAATATGCCCGCTGGGACGGTGATTCCTGGCACATTGAGACGGTGGACTCAGAGTTTTTTGTAGGTCAGAGCACCTCCCTAGCTCTGGATTCTTCAGATTGTCCCCACATTTCGTATTTCAATGCAACGACATCAGATCTTAAATACGCCTGGTACGAAAGCGGCCCGGGGGTGGATGATGTGGAGCTGTCGGTGTGCGTTCGAGACGAGGGGGCGCTGGTCGGCTGGACTATAACCGGCGATGCGCCGGTGAGCTTTAGCGTCCTGCGCTCGGTGGGCGAAAGCGAACCGACTACGGTCTCCGAGGCTCTGCCGGGGGCGGCGGTCCGCTGGCTGGACGCCGATGTGGAAGCGGGGGTCGAGTACCTCTACTGGTTGGAGACCGTTGACGAGGACGGGACGGTCAGCCGCTTCGGGCCCACGGAAGCCGTCTCCGTTACCGAGCCTGCGCATGAACTAGCCCTCTCGGCCTACCCCAACCCGGCGGACGACGCCGTTACCGTCGCCTACACGCTCCCCGCCGACGGGCGCGTAACAATTACCCTCTACGACCTCTCGGGCCGTCGGATTGCAACAGTTTTCGACGGGGAGATAACCGCCGGGCGGCACGACGTTTCCTACGTCACCTCGGCGCTCCCCCCCGGCGTATACCTCGCCCGCCTGACGACTGATTCCGGGACCCTCACCCGGCGGTTGGTGATTGCGCGGTAAATAAACCACCATCGACCATTAAATGTAGGGCGGGGATTCTATCCCCGCCATTTTTACGTACCCACCCCCGACCCTCCCCCCAACCCTCTCCCTAAAAGGGAGAGGGGGCTGGTCCTCACCTCGACCCGTGTCTCGTTGCGATGACGTAGGGGCCGACCTTCAGGTCGGCCCGTTTTTTATAAGGAAGCCCACACCCTAACCCGTCGGCGCGCCGCTCCCACGGGGAGAGGGGACACGTGCACTTCTCGTCCGGCTACTCACCCGGTAATTCGCGGGCGACCGTGGACTGTCGCCCCTACGGATTTGAGTCGCGATGTGCGGCTGTAGGGGCGGGTGTCCACACCCGCCCGCATTCTCAACCTTGCCCCTCACCCTAACCCGTAGGCGAGCCTCTCCCTGGAAGGGAGAGGGGGATTAACGCGGGCCGACCTAAACGGCGCGCCGTCGGTCGGCCCCTACGTTAATTATATGACCTTGGTTCTCTCTTCAGCGGGCCAGGACCAGGCGCCGGGTCTGGGTAAAACCGTCGGCGGCGAGTCGGTAGAGGTAGACCCCGGACGGGACGTCCGCCTCCCAAATACACTCGTGCCTCCCGGCGGCGAGCTCGGCGTCGGCTACGACGGCCACTCTCCGCCCCGCCAGGTCGTAGACCGTCAGCTCCACCCGTCCGCCTTGGGCCAGCTCGAAGCTGAAGTTCACACTCTCCCGCGCCGGATTGGGGTAGCAGGCGTGGAGGCGGGTCTCGCGGCCCGAGGGCAGCTCGCCCACCGACGGCAGGCGAACCTGGGGCGATAGGTGGCGGCGACCCTGGGCGTCGTAGGACTCGAAGCGGTAGTAGCAGGCCGCGCCGGGAACCCCCGTATCCAGGTAGGCGCCGGTGTCGGAACCGGGGAGGGGGGATTCGTTCAGCCGCATCCAACCCTCGGCGTCGGGGCGGTAACCCGGTCCCAGGGTCTCACCGGCGAAGGCCGTCTCCGAGCGCATGAGGTGGGCCGAGGCCCCGGCGACGGGCTCGACCAGGCGGTAGACGTTCAGCGCGGCGAGGTCGTTGTCGGTGGATATCCGCCAGGAGAGGAGCGCCCCATCCTCGTTGCGCTCCGCCCCGGTCGAATCCCACGTGAAGACGTCCATGTCCAGGTCCAACGCGGCGTCGTAAGCCTGGACGATTCCCCAGCCGTAGTCGTTGTCCGGCTCGTCGGCGCGGGTGGCGGTGTCCATGACGGCCTGGCGGATTTCGACCGCGGTGGCGTAGGGGTTAATCTCCCGCAACAGGGCCAGCACCCCGCCCACCAGAGGGCAGGACAGGCTGGTCCCGGCGGTGAAGTCGTAGGTGTCGGTCGATTCGGCGTCGGCGGCGTAGGTGTAGAGGCCGAGGGCGCACACATCGGGCTTGATGCGCCCGTCGGCGGTCGGCCCGTGGGAGGAGAATTCGGCCAGCACGCCGTCGGAGTCCACCGCGCCGCAGGCCAGGATGCCGTCGCAATCCGACGGGGAGTTGAGCGTCCCCGCGCCGTCGCGCCCATCGTTGCCCACGGAGTTCGCGTGGAGCATCCCGTTGTCCCGGGCCCAGTTCACCGCCAGGGCCACGATGGTCGTCTCGCCGTCCAGGTCCTCGTAGGAGTAGTCCCCCTCGTCGTCGTCGAAGTAGCGGTAGCCGAGGGAGGAGCTGGACACGTCCGCCCCCAGGGCCTCGCCCCACTGCAGGCCGGACTGGAACCAGTACTCCTCGTCGTGGACCTCCTGGGTGATGTCCTCGGTCTTGGCCAGCAGGAAGGTGGCCCCGTAGGCCGGCCCGATGAGCTCGGAGGGGTAGTAGCCGCCCAGGGTGCTCCAGGTGGCCGTGCCGTGGTTCCACGCGTCCGGGTCGTCGTCCGGCTCGTTGTCCACGTCGTTGTCGTCGTTGACGAAGTCCCACTCGTCCTTCAGGTCCAGCGCGGCGAAGACCTCGTGGTCGGTGCGGAAGCCGGTGTCCAGCATCAGCACCGTCACCCCCGCGCCGGAGTACCCCTCGTCGTGGAGCCGGTCCACCTGAATCTGTGTAATCTGGGTCTCCGAGAGGCCGTAATCCAGGCCCATCATCCCGCAATCCGCGCCCCCCGCGGGTGAGGCGTCGGGCAGGACGCTGGTCGCCGTGGGCTGGAGCCGGACCACGCAGGGGAGGAGGGCCACGGCGCGAATCTGCTCCGGCGTCGCGTCGAACGCGACCGCGTTGGCGATGTCGCTGGCGCCGATGCGGCGGGTGACGAGGGAGGCGACCGCCTCGTCGTAGGGCCGAAAGACGGGCAGGTCGCGCTCGTCGGCCAGGGAATCCGGGGGGCGGTTGAGGGCGCGGCGGGCGTACTGGTCGGGGTTCATCGTCGCCACGAAGGAGTTCAGGGCCGCCTCCATTTCCGTCGGTCCGGCGTACCCCTTGTCGGCGAAGAAGGCCCAGACGCCGAGGAGTTCGTCCTCCCCGGCGCAGGCCATCCGCCGCTCCAGAATCGGTGAAATTTCAGCCGTCGCCAGGGCGGGCAGCGTCGCCGCGAGGACGAGAAGGAGGGTCAGGCGCTTCATAACCGCACCCCTTTAAACGTCGTGCTCCAAGCCCACTATAGCACGGGGGGACCGGCCGTACAAGGAAGAAAGCCGATTG
>DATKYS010000050.1 GCA_035528375.1 bacterium | reverse complement strand
GCGGCGGGGATTAAAATCCCCGCCCTACATTTCGGGGCGTCGTCCACCGCGTCACCCGGCCGGACCGCCGCCCCGGTTGACACACCGCCACGTCGCGGGTACAATCGCCCGGCCCGTGCACGTTTAAGAAAAAAATGCCCCTCTACGCCTACCAGGGCCGGGAACCGGACCTCGACCCCTCGGTCTTCGTCGCCCCGTCGGCGGACGTCATCGGCGACGTTCGGGCCGCCGCCGACGCGAGCATCTGGTACGGTTGCCTGTTGCGCGGCGACATCGCCCGCATCGAGATAGGCGGGCGCACCAACGTCCAGGACCTCACCGTGGTCCACGTGGATCACGACCAGCCCACCATCATCGGCGCCGACGTGACCATCGGCCATCGGGCGGTCATCCACGCCTGCACCATCGGGGACGGCTGTCTCATCGGCATGGGGGCGATAATCCTCAACGGGGCCGAGATAGGCGCCGGATCGCTCATCGGGGCGGGGTCGCTCGTCACGCCGAGGAAGAAGATACCGCCGGGCTCCGTTGTCCTGGGGGTGCCGGGGCGGGTGGTCCGCCGCCTCACCCCCGACGAGATTCTCGGTCAGAAAAAACACGCCGCCGGGTACGTGGACCTGGCGAAAACGTTCACAGCCGGGGAGCGCTGAGATGGGAAAACAGAAATCGCAGGGCGAGCGCGCCGAGGACCTCCGCGAGCTCTACTCCAAGGCGGACGCGCACGACAAAAAGCGGCGCGACCTCATCATCAACATCATCGTCGGCGGCATCGTGGCGCTGGCGGTCATCGCCTACTTCGTCATCACCGCCGGCCCGCCGGAGTCGCGCACGGCGCTTCGGCTGGCCCAGGGCATCCAGAGCTACGGCCTGGCCTTCGAGGGGCACCAGGAGTACCCCGAGGGTCAGAACGCGCAGCCCGTGTGGGTCGAGCCCACCCCCGAGGAGACGCAGCAGCGGCTCTCCGAGGCGCTGGCCATCTTCAACGATGTGGCGCAGAACCCGGGGAACGATTTCGACCGCGACACCGCCGTCCTCTACGTGGGCATGTGCGCCCTGCACCTGGGGAACCTGGACCAGGCCGACGAGAAGCTCACCCAGGCCGCCGGGAGCGAGTTCGACCCGCTCCGGCAGCAGGCGCGCTTCACCCTCGGCTCGGTGATGCTCGAGCGGGGCCAGCTCCCCGAGGCGCTGGAGTACTATCAGGGTCTGGGCGCCGAGGAGGACAACTACCTGGCGACCGCGGCGAAGCTGGAGACAGCGCGCATCCTGGGCTGGCTCGGGCGTCCCGACGAATCGAAGGCGGTCCTTTCAGGCATCGTCGAGGCCGGGCCCGAGGACGCCCCCGACGTGCAGATGGCCCAATGGATGCTGGACCAGGGGCTGTACCTGACCCACCTGGTGGACCTCATCCCGCTCGGTGGCGCGGCGGAACCGGAGCCGACCGTCCCCGCGGAGGGCGTGACGCCCCCGCAGTGAGGTTTGGCCTGTTTATTGCTTCTGTTAAAACGGCGGTACACGGACCGCCGTTCTCTTGATTATACCCGGCCGCCCTGTGCTATACTTCGTCAAAATGTCCGCCCGCTGAACGTCACCTCGCCCGTGCGTCACCCCGGAGGGCCCCTTGCCCGAACTGCGGCGCGACCCGGTCATCGGCCGTTGGGTGATCATCTCCTCGGAGCGGGGCAAGCGCCCCTCCGACTTCGCCCCCGTCCACGAGGAGAGCGGCGGCCCGAACTGCCCCTTCTGCGAGGGCAACGAGGGCCTGACACCGCCCGAAATTTTTACCGTCAACGCCGACGGCGCGGACGGCCGGGAGCCCAACACGCCCGGCTGGCAGGTGCGCGTCGTGCCGAACAAGTTCCCGGCGCTGCGCATCGAGGGGGACCTGGACCGACACGGCGTGGGCATGTACGACATGATGAACGGCGTGGGGGCCCACGAGGTCATCATAGAGAACCCGCGCCACGAACGGCGGCTGCACCAGCTTCCGGTGAAGAAGGTCGAGCTGGTCGTCGGCAGCTACCGCCAGCGCATCGTGGACCTCACCCGCGACCCCCGCTTCCGCTACATCCTGGTGTTCAAGAACGAGGGGAAGGCGGCCGGGGCCTCCCTCCACCACTCCCACTCCCAGCTCATCGCCACCCCCATCGTCCCCAAGCGCGTCTCCGAGGAGCTCGAGGGGGCGAAAATTTATTACGGATGGAAGGAGCGCTGCGTCTTCTGCGACATCATCATCCAGGAGATGGAGCAGGCCGAGCGGGTGGTGTGCGAGAACGAGCAGTTCATCTCGCTGGAGCCCTTCGCCCCGCGCTTCCCCTTCGAGACCTGGATTCTGCCCAAGGTGCACCGGCCGCTCTTCGAGCGCGACAACGACCTGGGCCTCCTGGCGGAGATTTTGTCGGAGACCCTCCGGCGGCTGGCGGTCACGCTGGATTCCCCGCCGTACAACTACCTCATCCACAACACGCCCACCAACGGCCGCGGGACCGATCTGCTGGCCTACCACTGGCACATCGAGGTCATGCCCAAGCTGACCAAGGTGGCCGGTTTCGAGTGGGGGACCGGTTTTTACATCAACCCGACGAAGCCGGAGGACGCGGCGCGGTATCTGCGCGAGGCGGTGCTGGAGGAGATAACCGAGTAGCCGCCGGGGCGGGTCGGCCGGTCCTTTCGGAGCGCGGGTAATCTAACCGTGCCGTGCGATTTGCGATGACGTAGGGGCCGACCGACGGCGCGCCGTTCAGGTCGGCCAGTTTTTATAAGGTAGCCCTCACCCTTGGTCCCTCTCCCACCGGGAGAGGGAAACCGCTGGTCGCCGTTTTCACGCTCCCTACCCCGACCCTCACCCCCACCCTCTCCCTAGAAGGGAGAGGGGGACGCTTCACCCCTCACACCGGCATGTAAGCGCACTTCCCCCCAAAGGGGGGAGGGGACCGCGCCGGCCCTCACCCGCGTAAAATCCATAAAACCGCCCACACCGCCAGGCCGACGGCCACCGCCCCCGCGCCGTACCACCACCATCCGCCCCTCGTCAGCGGCGGCCACGGCGACATCAAAAGCGCCACCGCCAGGCTGAACGCCGTCAGCACCCCCAGAAGCCCCAACGCCTCCAACACCCACAGCCCCGCCTCGCCCGGAAACGAGCATCCCGTCAAAATGACGCAGACGGCCGGCGGCAGCATCAGCGCCTCCGCCCCGCCCACAATGCCCTCCGACGTGTCAAGATGCTCCCCGGACCGCCGAGCCCTCGCCCGGCGCCAGCTCCCGCCCAGGAGGCCCAGAGCGACGAGCATCAGCGCCGCGCCGCCCAGGGCCCCCGTTGCCAGCCGCCACCACCCCGGCGGGTCCCAGACGCCCAGTGTGACCAGTATTTCGTCCACCACCAACGGCGCCGCCCAGACGAATAGGGGCGCCGATCTCCATCCCCCAGGCAGCCCCCGTCCCAGCCCGCGCCGCAGTATGACGAAGAGAGCCGCCAGGGCCGCGCCGGCGTATATCCCCGTGCAGCGCCAGCACAACAGCGCCGCGCCGCCCACCGTCGGCGTCAGGCCGGGGAGTTGGTGGCAGACGGCCCGCGCCGCCTCCTCCAGGAATCCTACCGTCGTCATCACCCCCGCGCCTCTGCGGGCGGTTTTGGTTTATAATGAACGGGCAGTATCACGAGGTGGGGTGGATATGCCGCGCAAGTTTCTCCTCGTTCCGTCCGGCATCCTGGCGCTCGTCATCGCCGGCTGCGGCGCCGTCCACGACGTCCGGGACATCGAGTACCACAAGCAGAAGGCGCTGTTGGGCGACCGGGATTACCTCTTCGAGCTGACCGAGTCGCTGGGCTACCTGGACGACGCGAACCTGCGCCTGGCGGTGGTGGACGCCCTGGACGAGATAGGGGACAAGGGGGCGACGATGGCCCTGGTGGCGGCCATGCGCAACGATCCCGACCCCACGGTGCGTCTGGCCGTTCCGCCGGTGCTGGCCCGGATGGGCGCCCGCAACGCCATCGAGCCGCTGGCGGCCATGATTACCGACGAAGACCCCGCCATGCGCAAGGCGGCCCTCGCGGCCCTCCAGCAGTTCGGCGACGTACCCGCCCAAGTCTACATTCCGGGGCTCAAGTCCGCCGACGGCGGCATCCAGACCGAGACGGTCAAGGCCCTGGGGATGCTGCGCGACCCCGACCTGGTGCCCGTCTTCTTCAACGCCTTCTTCGACCCCGTCACCCAGGCCGGGGCCAAAAAGCAGATGATAGCAGAGCTCGGCCACCTGGGCGAGGACGGGGTGGACTGCCTGTACCACATCTTCTTGCAGACGCCGGACGAGGCGATGCGGCAGACGGTCCGACGCGAGCTGGAGGCCAGCCCCTCGGACCGCGCGGCGCGGCTCCTGGCCGAGTACGACACCGGCGGGGGGACCTTCGCCTGGGACCTCACCTGGGAGACGCCCCGCGGCGCCACCGTCGTCACCGGCGAGGTGATCGAGGTCAACGTCGTCGCCCGCGACAACGCCAGCCTCATGCTCGTCACCGACCGCGGGCGCCACGTCCACTGCCACTTCACCGGCCACACCAACGAGCTTCTGTACATCAAGAGCGAGATGGCCTCGGGGCGGGTGCGGGTGTCCGTGGGCGGGTCCAGCTCCTACATCGAGGAGATGACCCACGTCTGGGCCGACACCATCCAGATCGTGCCGTGAGGGGGAATGTATCAATCCTCTCCCGTAGGGGCGGGTGTCCACACCCGCCCGCCCCTCACTAAGAGTGCGAAACTTACGATGAAATTTGGAAGAAGAAGGCCAATGAAGATAGTTTTGATCATAAAAGGAGTAGCATTGTGAGTGCGACAAAAGGCGGTAGTGTGGAATGTGATAAAGGATGGGGTAAAGTTACTTTTCGTTGTGTGAATGACGAGTGTATTTGCCCTCGTAGCGGAGAAGAGTTTTGTAAAGACTGTAATTATAAGGAAAATCCTGATAGACCTAGACGAACTCCCTTGGGTGCAGGTGCCAAAGATGGTGCCAGTAGAGATGCCACCAAGGACATGCTCGGACGAGACGTCCTCGAAATCTTCCGCGATCCGGAGGCGTCACCTGAGGTGAAGGAGATGGTGGCCGAAGCAATCCGCATCCTGTCGGAGAAGGCTAAACGAAAAGAGAACGCGAACCAACTCGATTAAAAATGTAGGGCGGCCCCTCTGCGGGCCGCCGTATCTCCGTCCCCAGCCTCGACCCTCACCCTAACCCTCTCCCTAGAAGGGAGAGGGGACATGCGGCAGCCTTCACACAAGCATGTCCTCGAAAGTCTCCCACAGGGAGGGGGAGATTGATGGAAGCCAGGGCGAAAAGCTACGAGTCCCTCTCGGTGGACGAGCGCTTCAGGGAAGCGGAGAAGGCCAGGGCTGAAAACGGGAAGGCCGAGGTTTCAGTTCTCTTGAAGCGTGGGGACGCGCGAGACTTGAGTTGGCTCTCCGACGGAAGCTGTCACCTGGTCGTCACCTCCCCGCCCTACTGGACCTTGAAGAGGTACAACGATACACCGGGTCAGTTGGGTCACATCGCGGATTACGAGGAGTTCCTGGACGAGCTGGACAAGGTATGGCGGCAGGTTTACCGCGTGCTGACCCCCGGCGGGCGTCTGTGCTGCGTGGTCGGCGACGTGTGCCTGGCGCGGAGAAAGAACGGACGGCATCTGGTAATGCCCCTGCACTCCGACATCGCCGTCAGGTGCCGAAAGATAGGCTTCGACAACCTGAACCCGATCATCTGGTACAAAATCGCCAACGCCACGACGGAGGTGGAAGGAGGAGGACGGTTCCTCGGCAAGCCCTACGAACCGAACGCCATCGTGAAAAACGACATCGAATACATCCTCATGCAGCGCAAATCGGGGGGGTATCGCAGGCCCACCACCGAACAGCGGCGGCTGAGCATGATCGAGCGGGAGAGCTTCAACGAGTGGTTCCAGCAGATATGGCATCTGGGCGGGGCTTCGACGAGCGCGCATCCCGCCCCTTTCCCGCTGGTCCTGGCGGATCGCCTGGTGAGGATGTTTTCGTTTCACGGCGACACGGTGCTCGATCCGTTCATGGGGACGGGGACGACGGTGGTTGCCGCGGTCAGGGCCGGCAGGAACGCCGTGGGTGTGGAAATAGACGAGGAGTACTTCACCCAGGCGCAGCGGTTGATTACAAGTTCCGCCGATCTGCTGGTGGATTTGAACCTCAGCGTATATGAATAGATGGAGGATTGATAATGCGAGACTGTTGCAAAATGCCATTTTGGCGTGATTTGATGGCTAGCAGAGCTGTCAGCGAAAAACGAATATTCCCCGTAGGGGCGGGGCTCCGCCCCCGCCCGCGGGCGACCGCAGAGGGTCGCCCCTACGAACACCCCTTTTGTGCAACAGTCTCAACGCGTAAGCTTTCCATACTTTTGCTGGTTTGCCTCCTCGCCGGACCCGCGGGGGCGAACATCGAACCGGCTTACCAGGACGCCGAGGAGGTTTTTGGCGACGAGCCGTGGCAGTCCTTCTACGGTCTTTTAAGGCCCTACGCCGTCTACTACACCGAGCCCACCTTCCACGACGGCGTGCTCTACGTCGTCGAAAAAGAAAAGATCGTCCGGGTGGACCCGGAGACCGGCGAGGAAGAGCCTTGGCCGGAGTTCATACTGCCCCGAGAGGCATCGTATCTCTCCGGCATCTGCTTCCACGAGGGCGATTTCTGGTTCTCCGGGGCGCTGCGCTCCGGGCGCACCGTGGACGAGTGGGAGGAGTTCCTCTTCCAGCGCATCGGCGACGGCTGGGTCTACCGGGGGGAGTACTCGGGACCGCTGGCCTCGGACGGGGAGAATCTCTACGCGGCCCGGCACAACGTGATAGGCGTCTGGCGAGACCGGGAGTTCGAGGAAATCCTGGCCCTGGACGAGAGGTACAAGATCACCGGGCTGGCTTGGGACACCGGGCGCCTGTGGGCCTCGGCCCACGACTACTACGGCGAGGGTGAGGAGTTGGCCTACCTCTTTCGGATAGACGTAGAAGCCCGGGAGGTGGACGGCTGGCTGCCGCTGCCCTGGGTGGTGTACAGCGTCTGGACCTTCCGGCAGTGGTACGAGTTCACCCATGTGGTAATAGCGCAGGGGCTGGCCTCCGACGGTGAGAAGCTGTACCTCGTCGCCGAGGACTCTGTCTGGACGGCGGACCCGGCGGCCGCTTGTACGGAGGGTCTGCCCGAGGCCTTCGGCTACTGCGTGGAGGCGGGCACGGAGGTCTACGATGCCCCGGACGGCTCAGCGATCGGCGAGCTGCGGGCGCGCGACCCGGTGTATCGCCTGGACGAAGAGGACGGCTGGTGGCGGGTTTACACTCCGCTGGGCGTCGTCGGCTGGGTCCCCGCGGACACGGTGGCCGAGGGGTTCAAAGTGAGCCTCGAGCCGCCGGGGTAGACCGGATGGGCCGGGCGTGGTCCCCAAACCTCCTCCCCGTGTTTAATAACGTGCAAGGGGCTTAAGCCCCTTGTCTCATCCTTCGTTTGGTTTCGATCAACGAAAGTAGGGACTGACCTTTGGGTCAGCCCGCGGGCGGGTCTAAAGACCCGCCCCTACATTCGGCGGACGTGTGCGTTGACGCCGTAGTTGAGCTTGCGGGCGCGTCCGGCCGGTGATAAAATGCACCGGTCTTTTGCAAAGCTCGGGTTCCGACGCGAAGGGAGACGTGTTGAAGATACACGAGTACCAGGCCAAGGAGCTCTTCCGCAAGTTCGGCATCCCCACGAGCCGGGGGGTGGTGGTCACCGACCCCGCGAAGGCCCCGCAGGCGGCTGCGGAGGTGGGCTACCCGTGCGTGGTGAAGGCCCAGGTCCACGTGGGCGGCCGGGGGAAGGCCGGCGGCGTGAAGCTGGCCAAGAACGAAAGGGAGCTCGCGGAGCACGCCCGCGCGATTCTCGGCATGGACATAAAGGGCCTCGTCGTGGAGCGGGTGCTCATAGACGAGGCGGTGGACATCGCCGACGAGCTCTACCTCGGCATCATCCTGGACCGAGCGTCGAAGTTCCCGGTGTTCATGGTCTCGGCGGCGGGCGGGGTGGACATCGAGGAGGTGGCGGCCAAGACGCCGGAGAAAATCTTGAAGCTCCCCGTGGACCCGGCGGTGGGGTTCTGGCCGCACCACGGGCGGCGGCTGGCCGGCTTCCTCACCGGGGACGCGGGCGTCCAGAGGCAGCTCGCCGACTTCCTGCAAAAACTCTACCGGCTCTTCATCGCCACCGACGCCTCCCTGGCCGAGATAAACCCGTGCGTCATCACGCGGGACGGCCGGGCGGTGGCCATTGACGCCAAGATCAACTTCGACGACAACGCCCTCTTCCGCCAGGGGGAGGTGGAGGCCATGCGCGACAAGAGCGCCGAGGACCCCCTGGAGCTCAAGGCCAAAGGGGCGGGGCTCTCCTACGTCAAGCTCTCCGGAGACGTGGGGTGCATCGTCAACGGCGCCGGGCTGGCCATGACCACCATGGACCTCATCAAGCACTTCGGCTCCGAGCCGGCCAACTTCCTCGACGTGGGCGGCTCCTCCGACCCCGCCAAGGTCCTCGTCGCCATGGAGATAGTCACCGGCGACCCGGACGTTAAGGCGATTCTGTTGAACATATTCGGGGGCATCACGCGCTGCGACGACATCGCCGCGGGGCTCCTGGCGGCCCTCAAACAGCGTCCGCTGGAGATTCCGCTGGTCGTCCGCCTCACTGGGACCAACGAGGACCGGGGGCGGGCGATGCTGGCCGAGGCGGGCATCGAGGCCGGGGTGAACCTGGACGAGGCGGTCCAAAAGGTCGTCGCAGCCGCGAGGGAGGGACGATGAGCGTATTCGTTGACGAGAACACCAGAGTGGTCGTCCAGGGCATCACCGGTCGCGACGGCTCCTTCCACGCCGGCCAGATGGCCGAGTACGGGACTAAAGTGGTCGCCGGAGTCACGCCGGGCAAGGGGGGCCAACAGGTCCACGGCATCCCGGTCTTCGACACGGTGGCCGAGGCGGTGGAAAAAACCGGGGCGGACGCGAGCGTTATCTACGTCCCGGCGCGCTTCGCCGCCGACGCGCTCTTCGAGGCCGCCGACGCGGGGATAAGGCTCGCCGTCTGCATCTCCGAGGGCCTCCCCACCCTGGACGTCCTGCGCGCCTACCACTACTACCGGGCGAGGGGGATCCGCTTCATCGGCCCCAACTGCCCGGGCATCATCTCGCCGGGCAAGGCCAAGGTTGGCATCATGCCGGGGCACATCCACCGGCCGGGGGGCGTGGGGCTGGTGAGCCGCTCGGGCACGCTGACCTACGAGGTGGTGTGGTCTTTGACCGCGGCCGGGCTGGGGCAGTCCACCTGCATGGGCATCGGCGGAGACCCGATCATCGGGACCAGCTTCATAGACGCCCTGGCGGCCTTCGAGGCCGACCCCGAGACCGCCGGGGTGGTGATGATCGGCGAGATAGGCGGCACCGACGAGGAGGAGGCGGCGGAGTTCATTCAAAAAAACGTGACGAAGCCGGTGGTGAGCTTCATCGCCGGACGCACCGCACCCAAGGGCAAGCGCATGGGCCACGCCGGGGCCATCATCGCCGGGGGCAAGGGGACGGCGGAGAGCAAGATCGAGGCGCTGACCTCGGTGGGGGTTCCCGTGGCCGATCTGCCCAGCCAGTTGCCGGGCCTGCTGAAGGCGCGGCTGGGGTAGCTCTGCGTCCTACGACATGGTGTCATCGTCACTGTCGTGCCGCTCCGCCGTTGGAGGACTACCGGCGGCAGCATATTTCCGGCGGCTCACACCATTGCTGGAATCGCGCCCGTGGGGATTCAGATTCGACCAATAAGGGGTTGCCCAATCGGTCGTTTTTCTGCAATACTGGTCGTGGTGGGATGAAATTCGGCTCCAAGCCGTGTGAGTGTTTGGTCGAGGCCATTACGCTCCTATATCCTACCTTTTCTATGCTCCGGTAGGTGGACGTCGGCGTTGGAAAGGCCGGGTTTGCTTTGAGCGCACGGCCCCTGAAGGTCCCGCCGGTTCCCTGGTCCGCTTTTTGCTCCCAAAATGTTGGATTCGTTGACACTTATCCGACCGGCCTGCTATACTGCCGACAAAATGGGGTCCCCGGCGGGAGGGAGCCTTGCGTAAAGTTCTCGTGGTGCTGCTTTTGCTGCTGATGGTGGCGGCTCTCGCCGAGGCACCGCGCAAGCCCATTTCCGGATTCGCCGTCGGGCTCTTCGGCGGCTACTGGGTTTATTCCGGACCCTCCTACTTATTCAACGACGGCGCCGGCGGGTCCCTCCGCGTCGGGTACCGTTTCAAGCCCGGAGAGCTCGAGATATACGGCTTCTTCGAGTACACGAACCTCCTGATGACCGACATCTGGCAACGCTGGGACCCGAACCCGACCGGCAGCCTGGTGACCTTCGGCATCTCCCCGCGCATCAGTTTCTCGCCCACCACGTGGATTTCGCCGTACTTCGGGGCCGGACCGGCGTTCACGCTCCGGACAACCTCCCTGGACATCGAGCGTCAGAGCGGGGATCTCTTCAACTACTTCCAGAACGCCCAGAACTTCGCCGTCTTCGTCGAGGTGGGGGCCGAGTTCCCCCTCCAGCCGTCGGTGATTATCGAGGTGGGCTGCCACTACATCCACCCCTTCACCCCCGAGGAGGAGCGGTTCTCCGGGATTACCGCGGGCGCCGGGGTGAGCTTCTTCTTCTAAAAAAACGGGCACCGCCTCGCCGCCGCCGGGCGGCTTTTTTGTATAACTCGACCCTCGTAGGGGCGACCTAAACGGCGCGCCGTCGGTCGGCCCCTACGTCATCGCATGGTTGCGCGACCCTTTCAGCGTCAACGGATTCCGGGGCGAAACGGTCCCCCGTTCCGCCGAGGTCCGGAATCTGGTAAACTGGGGGAGATTTTCCCCCATCCAACCGTGCGGAGGAGCGACCATGCGACCGGTGGCCACCACCGACGAGATGAAACGGATTGACCAGGCGGCCATCGAGGGCGACGGCCTGCCCGGGACGGCCCTGATGGAGAACGCCGGGCGCGGCGTCGCCCGGGAGATTCTCTCCCGCTTCCCCGACCTCGGACCCGGCGACGTGGTGGTGGTCGTGGGGAAGGGGAACAACGGCGGCGACGGGCTGGTCGTCGCCCGCCACCTGGCCGGGGCCGGCGTCGAGCCGCTGGTCTTTTCCGTGGGCGACCCCGGTGAGCTCACCGGCGACGCCCTGGTGAACTGGAACGTGTTCCGGGCCGGGGGGCGGGGGGCCTGGGTGATCGAGGGAGAGGAGGACGTGGCCGAGCTGGAGCGCGCCCTGGAGCGGGCCGCCGTCGCGGTGGACGCCCTTCTGGGAACGGGGGTGTCGGGCGAGCCGCGGGGACTCTTCGCCCCGGTGATTCGGGCCCTCAACGACGGTCCCGCCTTCGTCGTCGCGGTGGACGTCCCCTCGGGGCTGGATTCGACCACCGGCGCCGCGGAGCTGGCGGTCTCCGCCGATCTCACCGTGACCCTGGCCTGCCCCAAGACCGGCCTCTTCCTCCCGCCGGGGTATCTCCTGGCCGGGGAGGTCGTCACCGCGCCCATCGGTGTCAACCCCGAGCGGTTCGCCGAGCTGCGGACGTTCCACGCCGAGCCCGGCGACGTTGCGCCCTACTTCGACCCCCTTCCCCCGGACACGCACAAGGGCGGGCGGGGGACGGTGAACCTTTTAGCCGGGTGCCGGGACTACTCGGGGGCGGCGGGGCTCTCCTGCCTGGCGGCCTGCCGGGCCGGGGCGGGACTGGTCACACTCTGCACCACCGCCTCCACCCTCCTCCTGGTCAAGCCGGCCATGCTGGGGGTCACCTCGGTGGAGCTGCCCGACGAGGCCGGTTTCGTCTCCCACTACGGGGCGCAGACGGCCCTGGCGCAGCTCAACTCGGGGGACGCGTGCGTCGTCGGTCCGGGCCTGGGCGCCGACGAGTGCGTCGGGCGGACCCTCGAGGCCGTCCTGCCCGGTAT
Organism: bacterium; assembly: GCA_035528375.1. Lineage (NCBI taxonomy): Bacteria > bacterium. The sequence goes on along the minus strand of DATKYS010000050.1, from coordinate 4,679 downwards.
TCGCGTTCCCCTGGTCGTGGATGCCGACGGGCTGAACACCACCGGCCTGGACGTGCTCAAGCGGGTGCAGGCCCCTTTGGTCATCACCCCGCACCCCGGTGAGGCGGGGCGGCTGCTGGGCTTGAGCGCCGCGGAGGTCAACGCGGACCGTCTGGACGCCGCGCGGAAGCTGGCCGCCGAGGTGGGCGGCGTCTGCCTCCTCAAGGGCTACCGCACCGTGGTGGCCTCCGCCGACGGGACGGCCTGCTTCATCCCCGCTGGGGACTGGCGCATGGCCGTGGGCGGGTCGGGGGACGTGCTGGCCGGGGTCATCGGGGCGCTTCTGGCCCGGGGGGTGGAGCCGTTCTCGGCCGCCGTCGCCGGGGCGTACCTCCACGGGTCGGCCGGGGAGCTGGCCGCGGAATCGGCCGGTGACTGGAGCGTCTCGCCCGAGGACATCCTGGAGGCGATCCCGGAGGCCATCGAGGCGGTTTGCAACGCCTGATTGCTTTCCCTCTCCCCGTGGGAGAGGGCCGGGGTGAGGGTCTGGGTCGGGAGCGAAAATACGGCGTCCCACGGGCGGGTGTGGACACCCGCCCCTACGGCCATCCGTCGCAAATCCGACCCGTAGGGGCCGACCGACGGCGTGCCGTTTAGGTCGGCCCGCGGGCGGACCTGAATGTCCGCCCCTACGACATCGCAACGAGGCACGGGCCGGGGTGAGGGGCGGGGTAGGGAACGTGGAAATGGCGGGCGGGTGTGGACACCCGCCCCTACGGGAAACGGACTACGGCCATGGACGACAAACCGGACGTTTTCCTCGCGGGGGAGTTGGTGTACCTCTCGCCGGTGCGCGCCGAGGACGCCCCGCTCTACGCCCGCTGGATCAACGACGCCGACACCCGCCGAAACCTCACCATGTGCCTGCCCCTGACCCGGGGCCAGGAGGAGGAGTGGGTCCGCGGCGTGGGCAAAAACCCCGACGACGTGGTCCTCGCCGTCCGCCTCGCCGCCGATGACCGCCTGGCGGGCAACGTGGGCCTGCACGGCATAGACCGCATCCACCGCTCCGCCGAGTTCGGCGTCTTCATCGGTCCGCCCGAGCTCCGGGGGAAGGGCTACGGCACCGAGGCCACCGCCCTCACCCTCAAGTACGGCTTCGGGGAGCTGAACCTCCACCGCATCTGGCTGCGGGTGTACGAGTTCAACGAGGGCGGCATCCGCGCCTACGCCAAGTGCGGCTTTAAAGAGGAGGGGCGGCTGCGGGGGGCCTACGGGTACGGCGGCCGCTGGCACGACGTGGTGCTGATGGGAGTCCTGGCCGAGGAATATTTCGGGGGGTAGCCGTGCGGTGGCGCATCGCGGCGCTGGGTTTTCTGGTATTGATTTTACCCGCCCGGGCGGGGGAGGTGGAGCTCTCGCCCACCGTGACCCTCATCCTGCCGGAGGGCCTCTCCGCCGAGCTCTACCCCGGCTACGGCGACGCGCTGGCCATCGTGGAGCTCTCCTACAGCGGGTCGGGGAAGCCGTTCGCCTCGGGGGCGGTGGAGGAGGGGCCGGACTACGAGGTCGCCCCGGACCAGGCGGACCTCGCGGGGCTCCTGGCGCGGCGGTTCCCCTCGCTCAAGCCGGAGTCGCTCACCGACGCGCGCACGGGCGGTGAGGGGGGGCGCCTCTTCCGGCTGGAGGTTTACCCCAAGGGCGGTTTCTACACCTGCCGGGTGGTCGGGGCTTACTCCACGTCCGCCGGGTGCTTCGTGGTGGACTTCGCCGCCACGGCCCCGCGGTCCGAGGCGGTGGTGGCCCTGTCGGCGCTGGATTTCCGCCCGTCGGATTGAGACCGGGATAAACTTGCCATCCCCCCCGAGTCCGGCTATAATCATTCAATTCTGGTCTTACTTTTTTCCGGGAGGTTTCGTCATGCGCAATACGACCCTCATCCTGCTCGCCCTGGTTCTGGCGGCGTTGGCCACCACCACGGGCGGCGGCACCGGGACGCCCACGGGCGGAGGCTCCACCACGCCCACCTTCCAGGCCACCATCGGCGGCGTCGCGGTGGACGTCGTCCTGCCCAACGGCGATTGGAGCAGGGGTGCCGTTTCCCCCAACAGCTTCACCATCAACGGGCCGAACAGCGTTGCTATAACCGTCACCTCGCTGGCCTCCGCCGTGGGCCTGGGCAAGAACGACATGGACGCGCTCTGCAAGGACAAGCTGGCGGAGAAGTCCAACGCGTTGACCACGGGCACGAAGGTCGTGGTGAGCAAGAACTCCGCGGGCGTCACCTACGCGCTGCGCTCGTACGAGTCGGGCGGCAACGTGTACTTCGTGGGCGTCTCCGGCACCGGCACCTGCGGGGTGCTTCTCTACGCCAAGGTTCCCAAGGCGCAGAAGAGCGCGGTCCAGGATACCCTGAAGAGCATCCTGAACGCGCTGGCCCTGAGCAAGTAGGCCATCACCGGGGCGTGGTCGCCGGTCGGGGGGCGGTTCCGTGGATATGACGCCGGGTCGCAGCCGGGGGTGCGGAACCTCGACCACCCGTACCGTAGGTTCTCCGCCCCGGGGAACGGTCGGCGCTCGCGGGGAGGGGAGCCGATGGTGTCGGCCGCAACCCCCGGGTTGATACGCGGTCGGCGAGCACGGAATCTAGCTTCCCCCGGTCGGTCCTCCGGCGACGGGAACCGCTCGGCCTGACGGGTGGGATCGAGAGGTCCCGCCCTTTCTCTGCCCGGCTTGCGCTCACGGGTCGGACTCCGGTAAAATTCCCTTTTCCCTTCGACCGGCAGGTGGCCGTTGCGCATAGCCTTCACCTCGGACATCCACGCCGACAACTCGGAGGCCGCCCGTCGGGTGCCCAAGCTGCTGGGGGACCGGCTGCGCGCCATTTCGCCCGACGTCTTCGTACTGCTGGGCGACCTGGCGGGGCACCTGGAGGTTTTGGAGGAGTCCTTCGCCGAAATCGGCGAGCTGCCCTTCCCGAAACTCTTCGTCGCCGGGAACCACGACGTGTGGGTTCCGCTCTACTGGCAGTCCCGGGGCGAGACGAGCTACGATCGGCTGGACCGCCTGCTGCCGGAGATGTGCGCGCGCCACGGCTGGGGCTACCTGGACGGCGGGCCGGTGCGGGTGGGGGACGTGGGCTTCGTGGGGAGCATCGGCTGGTACGACTACTCGCTGCGGAACCGCGCGCGGGACGGCGAGATTTCCATGGACGTCTACCGGCGCAAGTTCTTCCGGCGCTGGCGCTGGGGGGACGCCGTCTACGCCCTCTTCACCGACGGCGAGGGGGAGCGGCTCTCCGACGAGGGTGTCTGCCGGCTCCTCGAGGGGCGGCTGCGGAAGCACCTGGCCGAGGTGGCGCGGTGGGACGTGCGGGCCGTGGTGGGATGCTCGCACCACATGCCCTACGACGCCATCCGGCCCCCGGGGCGGCTGCCCTGGGATTTCTTCCTGGCCTACGCGGGCTCGGGGCGCTTCGGCAGGCTCTTCGACACGGAGCGCCGCCTGGCCGCGGTCCTCTTCGGCCACGTGCACATGAAGTTCTCCCGCGAGACGCCGGCGGGACGACCGCTGGTGACCTCCTGCCTGGGCTACGCCCGCCACTGGAGCGAACCGGACCCGGAAAAGGCGCTGGACGCCGCGATCCGGGTCATCGAAATCTGACCGTGCTGGACTGCCACCTCCACTCCGACCTGTCGCGGGATTCCAAGGTGCCGCTGGCGGAATACGCCCGCCTGGCCCGCCGGCACCGATACGTCGCCCTCGTCACCGCCGAGCACCTGGACCTGGACCCCGGCGATTACTCCTACGGCTTCTACGATCCCGCCCGGCACCTGGCCGCCGTGGCCGAGGCCCGCCCCCTGGCCCCGGACACCTACGTCGGCCTGGGGGTGGAGCTCTCCTACCAGCGGGGCCGGGAGGCCGAGACAGCCGCCGCGTGCGCCCGGCTGCCCTACGACATGCTCATCGGCAGCGTCCACTACCTCGACGACATCGGGGCCACCATCAGCTCCCGGGAGAAGGCCCGGCTGTACTTCGAGAAAACCCCGGTGGAGGAGGCCTACGGGAGTTACTTCGAGATTCTCCTCGGGGCCGCCGCCTCGGGGATTTTCGACGTCCTGGGCCACGCCGACATCTGTAAGCGGTACGGGGTGCTCTACTACGGCCCCTTCGAGGCCCGGCGCTGGGAAAAGGAATTGCGGGCGGTTTTCCGCGCCTGCGCCGACACCGGCACGGGTGTCGAGCTCAACGTGGCCGGTTGGGGCCAGGCCCCCGGCGAGCCCTACCCCGGTCCCGAGGCGCTGGTCATGGCGCGGGAGGAAGGGGTCCGTTTCGTCACCGTGGGGTCCGACGCGCACGACCTGGCGCGTTTCGGTCCGGCGCAGATACGCCGCGGTCTGGGGTTGCTGAGTGAAGTCGGTTACGAGCGGGTGTGCTACTGGCGGGAGCGGGAGCCGGTGGAGTTGGTCGTCGCCGACCTGTTGGCCCGGTGAGTGGGCCGGTGTGAGGGCTGCCGCATGTCCCCTCTCCCCTCTGGGGGGAAGCGCGGTTACGGGTTAGGGTGGGGGGCGAAACGGTCCCCCTCTCCCTTTTAGGGAGAGGCGCGCCTACGGGCTAGGGTGAGGGTCGAGGTCGAGATAGAAGAGAACGCGGCGGTACCCTGTCTCCCTCTCCCCGTGGGAGAGGGATTAAGGGTGAGG
>DATKYS010000049.1 GCA_035528375.1 bacterium | reverse complement strand
GGCCGGGGTGGGGGTTGCATCGAGTCCCCTCCCCCCTTTGGGGGGAGGGCTAGGGAGAGGGGCGGGCGGGTGTGGACACCCGCCCCTACGTCATCGCAGCGAGGCACGGGCCGGGGCGTGGGTCGGATGTAAAAAAGGCGGGGATCAAAATCCCCGCCCTACGTTCAGGCGCACGTCGAGGGAAGGCTACTCCTTCTCCTCTTTCTTGCCCTCGTCCTCGGGCTTCTCCCCGGCCTCGGCGGGCTTTTCACCCTCATCCAGGTCCTCGGGGACCTCGAACTCGGGGAACTCCTCGTCGTAGTCGCGGCGCTCGAGGATGTTCTCGTCGTCCTTCTTCTTTCTGAGGGCCACGTAGATGAGCGTCTGCCCCGCCTGGCAGGTGGCCAGGAGGTAACTGGCCAGGATGCCGATGAGGCCGATGAGCCCCACGGCGAGGATGATGGAGGCGACGTGGAGCCCGGCGGCGGGCTGAATCGGGATGAAGCTGTAAGTCTGCGGCGCCAGGAGCCAGTAGATGCCCGGGATGTTGCCCACGAGGAACCAGGGCGCGAACCCCTGTTGCTGGCAGCAGAGGAGGAACCGGTTGAAGTAAACCTGGGCCGCGTCCACCGGCACCCGCAGGAAACTGTGGGTGTAGTGCTGCGCCTGGGGCAGGACGTACTGGGTGAAATCCGTCCCCCACCAGACCCCGAAGACCATCTTCATCAGCTTCAGGGCGAACAGGATGAATACGAGGAACACACCGAAGGCGATGAGGGTGGCCAGGAACAGGAGGAACTCGTAGATGAAGAGCCTCCAGGGCTGGGCGGCCACGGTGGAGAAGAGCTCGAAGATGGTCTCGAAGGTGTCGTTCTTGGTGGTGGCGACGACGGCGGGCGCGATGACCACCCCCACGACGATTATCACCGCGAGGTAGAGGGTGAAGATGGTGACGCCGATGATGACGGGGAAGAAGGCGGCGGTAATCCAGGCGGATACGGCGCCCCAACTGGCGAACCAGCCGATGACGAGGCCGCCGAAGACGAGTCCCGCGGCGAGAATCGCCAGGCCCACGGGGGAGAGGATGACGGCGGCGGCGTTCTTGCGCGCGAACCGCCACGCCTCCTTCTTCGAGTAGAAATCGTTCCCGCGGAGCTGCTCGTAGGTGAGCTTGGCGGTGGCGGTCCCGGCCAACAGGGCGATCACCAGCGCCCACAGGACTCCCACGGCCCAGATGAGCCACGAGTACCAGGGGACGCCCACGAAGTAGTTCGCCACGTCGCCGCCCGGGCCGAAGGCCAGGGGGATGGGCAGGGCGCCGTAGTTGAACCAGATTTCGGCGAAGGAGGCGCCGGCGACCAGGAGCGAGGTGTAGGCCAGGACGGCGTACCCCGCCAGACCGATGAGGAGGCCGGTGAACTGCACCCAGATCTTCTTTGCGGAGAAGCCCAGGCGCGGCGCCCGCAGCACGTCACGGAAATCGAAATACAGCTTACGTAACATCGCTAGACCCCTTCAGCTACGCGCTTTTTTCAAGCCCTTAAGCATACGACCGGCCATCATTATACCAATCAACCGGCCCCCTTTGGCAACGTTTTTTACACACCCGCGACGAGGTCGTACTGGCGGAGGATTTCAGCCGGCGAGGCGGTGGCCACACCGACCTTGGCGATGACCACCCCGGCGGCCAGGTTCGCCAGGTGCGCCCCCTCGGACATGGACGCCCCGGCGGCCAGGGCCAGGGTGAGCACTCCGGTGACCGTGTCGCCGGCCCCGGTGACGTCGAAAACCTCCCGGGCCACGGTCTGGATGACCTCGGCACGGGCCCCGGGACCCTCGTACAGGCGCATCCCCCGCTCGCCGCAGGTGATGAGAAGGTTCTCAAGGCCGGTGAGCTCGAAGAGCCTGGCGGCGACGTCGTCCAGCTCCTCGTAGCGCCCGCGCCGGCCCACCGCGCCACCCGCCTCGTGGTTGTTCGGCGTGGCCACCGTCACCCCGGCGTAGGCGGCGAAGTGGTCCTGCTTGGGGTCCACGGCGCTGGGCTTCCCCCCGGCGGCGTCCACCAGGTCGCGGATGAGGCCCGGGGAGAGGAGCCCCTTGCCGTAGTCGGAGAGGAGGAGGGCGTCGGCCCCGGCTAAGAGCTCCCGCCCGCGGGCGGCGAGGTTCGCCCGGGCGGCCTCGTCCACCGGGGTGCGCATCTCGTGGTCCACGCGGCAGACCTGTTGCCGATCGGCCATGACGCGGGTCTTGAGGGTGGTCGGCCGGTCGCGCACGGTGAGGACGTACCCGTGGTCTATCCCGTCGGCGGTGAGCCGGGCGCGCAGCTCCGCGGCGTCCTCGTCGGCTCCGACCACGCCTAAAAGGAGCGGAACGCCCCCCAGGGCGGCGACGGTGCGGGTCACGTTGGCCGCGCCGCCCGCCAGCGACGTCTCCCGCTCCACCTCGACCACCGGAACCGGCGCCTCGGGGCTGATGCGCTCCACCCGGCCCCAGACGTAGCGGTCCAGCATCAGGTCACCCACGACGAGCACCCGCCGACCGGGAAGCGAGGCCAGCAGCTCCTCGAGGCGTTTCTTGGACAGGGTTTCCTTCAGCGGGCCTCCTCTAATAATGCCGGCGCGCGCCGTCTCCGCGGCGGCCGTGGAGCCGCCGGCCCTTCATCCCGCCCGTGAGGAAGGCCGCGACCGCCTCGCGGACCGTGCCGGAGGCGCCGGTGGCCACCTCGATGCCGTGGTGGTCGAATATTTTCGCCGCGCTGGGGCCCATTCTGCCGGAAATGATCACGTCCGCCCCCTGCTTCTTGATGAAGAGCGGGACCCGCCCCGGCCGGTGGTCCTCGAAGTAGGGGTTGGCCAGGCAGCGGCACTCACCCAGCTCGCCCGCCTCCTCCTCCACGAAGCAGAAGTACGGGGCGCGGCCGAAACGGCCGCAGACGGGCGAATCCAGACCGCGGTCCCCCTCGGCGGAAACGGCGATCAGTCTTTTCTCGGACACCTCACCCTCACGGTCTGAATGGGGCCCGCGCCGGACGGCGGAAGGGATCGGTCCTCACTCATCCGGTCATCGCCTCGTCCACGAGGCGGCAGATGACGTGGATGCAGGTGATGTGGCCCTCCTGGATGCGGCAGGTGCGCGGGCCCGGGACGACCACGGCCGCGTCGGCCACCGGCGCCAGTTTCCCCCCCTCGCGACCGGCCAGGGCCACGACCCGCATCATTTTTTCCCGGGCGGCGGCCACGGCCGCCAGGACGTTGGGCGAGCCTCCGCTGGTGGAGATGGCGACCAGCACGTCCCCCTCGCGGCCAAGGGCGCGGACCTGCCGGGCGAACACCTCCGCGAAGCCGTAGTCGTTGCCGATGGCGGTGAGGTTGCTGGTGTTGGTGGAGAGGGCGACGGCGGGGAGGGGCCGGCGCTCGGTCTCGAAACGCCCGACGAGCTCGGCGGCGAAGTGCTGGGCGTCGGCGGCCGAGCCCCCGTTGCCGCATAAAAGGACCTTCCCCCCGGCCTTGAGCGCCCCGATGATGATCTCCGCCGCGCGGGTCACCGGGCCGGCCAGCTCGTCGGCGACCTTCGCCAGGTTCTCCGTGGCGAGGCGGAGCTCGTGGGCGGCCAGTTCGTCAGGCCCCATGTCCCTCCAACTCCCGCAGGCAGGCGGCGTAGAAGAGCGGCAGCAGGATCTCGTGCGGGCCGACCAGGTAGCGGCCGTCGCCGGGGCTGGGCCGGTTCACCACGTTCTCGCTCACCCTGTAGGCCACGTTGAAATCGAAGGCCGCCGTGGTGAACCGCCCGGTCATCCCGAGGTTGCGGGCCGCGGAGACCGCCTTCAAAAACACCTCGGGCAACAGCACCGCCGAGCCCCAATTCAGGTAGCACCCGCCGAGGGCGCCGCCGGAGCCGCCCAGGCGCGCCGCCTGGTGCGCCAGGATGCGGAAGTCGCGCAGGCTGGCCTCGCCCACCGCCGCGCCGTCGCAGTCCGGGTGCATGTGGTTGATGTCGGTGCCCAGGGCCACGTGGACGGTGACGGGGACGCCCAGGTCGTGCAGCCTTGCCAGGACGCTCGCTTTTTTATTCTCACCGTCGGAGGCGGCGAGCCCCAGCGCCTCGCCGGCCCCCAGGCCCTCCCGCGCCGCCCGGGAGTAGGCCCCGTTGACCAGCGCCGCCGTCTCCCGCGCCATGCCGAAGCGCCCCAGCGGTAACTGCGCCGCCACGTCCTCCGAGGTTTTTGCGAAGTGCGCCAATTCGAGGTCGTGGATGGCGAAGGCCCCGTTCACCGCCAGGCAGGTCAATAGATTCCGCTCGGCCAGGGCGACGATGAGCGGCCCCACGCCGGCCTTCACCAGGTGGGCCCCGGCGCCGAAAATCACCGGATAGCCCCCCCGCGCCGCCTCCACCGTCCGGCCCACGACGAAGCGCAGGTCCCGCGCGGTCAGCAGGTCCGGCAGGCGGTCCAGGAGCGCCGCGTCCGCCGCCGTGGGCACGGAGCACAGGTCGGCCAGCGTGACCTTGCTCGGCCGCTCCGCCACGGGCTGCGGCGTTATCCGCGTCAGGTCTATCTCGGGATGACGGCTCATCGGCGTTCCGGGTTGAAGGACATCTTGAATTGTACCCGAGGTCGGTCCTATAACGTTAATGTAATCTATATAGACAACAATTAACTGATTTCAAAGTAATCGGAATCTATCTTTTTTATCCTGTAGGTGTTCACCGTCGAGACGCCTATATCGTGTTCTATCATGAAATGAGCCAGCTGGCTCCCGTCTATCAGGACGACTTTATTTTCAAGTGATTTGGCGTACCTTCGGGCGCTTTCGCTGAAATCGGAGGTTGTGATGAAAACGCCTTTGTGCGCCTTCTGCCCGGCCAGAGCCCCCACGAATGACTGTATCTCCGGCCGACCGACGCTTCTTTCCCACCGCTTCGCCTGGATGTAGATAACATCGAGTCCAAGACGATCTTCATTGATAACCCCATCTATCCCCTCGTCCCCCGAGCGTCCGATGGCCCTCCCCGCGTCCTCGAAGGAACCGCCGTAGCCCATTTTCACTAAAAGCTCGACTACCAGCCGCTCGAAGAAACCCGGTGAGTTTGACTTGACCTGGTTCAGCAGCTCGTCTGCCAGTTGCCGCTCCAGGACGTTGAAGTTCTCCTCGATCAGCTCCTCGGGCGTTTGTGTGTCGTCAACCAGGGATGATTCCGCTGCCGCGGATCGTTTCCCGACCTTCGTACTCGCCAGCCATGCGGCAAACTCGGGAAACTGCATTAGATCTTTGATGCTCAGCCTTGCCGGATTATCCGCCAACACTTTGCGTCCACGATCGGTTATATGAAACACGCCACGCTTGACATTTTCGAGAAGCAGCGCGTGCCTCAGGTAACTGATGGTCCACGTAACACGATTGTAGACTACCGTTTGTGCGCCTCCCTTCAAAGTGGCGCTCATGTCTTTTTCAGTAAGATGGAACTTCTTTTCAACGTATTCGATAGTCTCTCTCACGGAATGGTCTCCCCCATCCTCCAAAGAGTGCAAGACAGGAACGAACAACGACTGGAAATCCGGAATGGCCATCGTTTACTCCCCTACTCAAGCCACCTAGTCGCCAACTACCGAGCGGTGTGGACCTGGTGACCCTGCACACCCGCATGGTACCAATTTTACTGACAGGCGGTTCAGGCGCGGGCGTCCAAGGTGCGGCTCACGAGTCCTAACTCAACCCGCGCCACGGGCTGCGGCGTTATCCGCGTCAGGTCTATCTCGGGATGACGGCTCATTTTTTTACCGGGCGGGTCACGGTGATTGTAGCAGAAAGGTCGGGGCGGGGGCTATCGGGACCGCCCGGCGCGCCGGGCCTTGTCACGCAGCCGGTCGAGGAGCTTCGCGCTAGAAAGCTCGCGCAGGGCGTCGGCGGCGATCCAGCGCGCCGCCTTCGAGTCCCTTTTTGAAATTTCCTCCGCCGTTTTCACCGCCGCCGCGTTCAGCGAGAGGTTGCGCTTGCCGATCTGCCGGAGTGCCCAGTTGACGGCTTTCTTGACGTAGTTGCGCCCGTCGTCCGACGCACCTTCAATCAACGGCAGGAGGTCGAGGAACCGCCCGTCGGGGGACTTCTTGTCGTGGACCGCCAGGGCGGCCAGGAGGGCGAAGGCGGCCCGCCGGACGAACTCCTCCTCCCGCCCCGCCCACTCCCGCACCTTGGCCCAGGCGAAGGGGGTCCGGTCCACCAGGTTCGAGCAGCACTGGTCCACCAGGTCCCAGGAGTCGAACCCGGCGGCCCAGCGCTCCAATTGCTCCTCGGTCAGCTTTCCCGGCAGGGCGACGAGGCAGGCCAGAAGGCGCGCCTCGTGGATGCCGGTCTCCCACAGCTCCCCGGCCAGGTCGTGGTCAGAGCCGATTTCCTTGGCCAGGCGGCGCAGCTCGGGCATGGGGACCCCCAGCGCCCGGTCCACGGCGATGCCGAAGCGGCCCATGCCCTCGCGATTTCTGTCCGAGGCCAGGGATTCGAGCCTGGCGACGACCTCCGCGCAGGTCAACGTCCCCCCCTCACATCACGCCGGCCATGACGACGAGCCACTCTATCTGTATCGCCACAAAAATGGCGGCGACGACCCACAGTCCGATCCGCCTTTTTTTGGATTTTTTCAGCTTTTCCCACACGTCGCCCCCCCGCCGGAGACGGCCGACGAACACCGCCGCCACGACCGCCAACAGCGGCGTGGTGGGGATGTGGTACACGGGGTGGGAGAAGCTGACGAAGTAGGGCAGCGCGTAGAGCAATGAGATTCCCAGGAGCACCGTCAGGGCGTCCCTTTCGGGAAGCACCCTACCCCCCGCGAAGAGCGCCGCGACGACCGCCCCGGCGATGCCCACGTAGAACGCGCCGTCGGCCGCGATGGCCGCCAGCCCCACCCACAGCGGCAGGCCGAAGATTTTCACGAGGTACGAGCCGGTGAAGCTGTCGGTGGCGAGGTATGTCCGCACGCGGCTCAGGCTGCGCACGAGGAAGAGATCCGGTCGTCCGGCTATCTCCACCCAGGCCACCGCCGCGTACCGTCCGCTCCGCAGGTGCGCCGGCAGCGCGTTTATCTCGGTCACCAGGCGTCTGAAGCCGGCGGGCCACCCGGATTCGACGCCCGAGTGCGACCCCAGCCACCACGTCCTGTAAAGCGGCGTGTACGGGTTGTTCCCCAAAAAGAGGTTCCAGGTGTTGGCCTCGTTGATGAAGACGAAGTGGCCGGTCATGTGTTGCGCGACCAGGAGCCAGAGACCGACGACGCCGGCCGCCGGCAAAAAGACCGCCAGGGGCGGCAGCGGCTTCTTCAACTTCACCGCCAGGTAGACCGGCACCCCCGCGAGGAGGACGAGGCTCGTGGGCCGGATGAGCACCGTCGCCCCCAGCACGCACCCCAGCACCACCGCCGTCCCGACCCCCGCCCCGCGGGCGACACGCAGCGTCAGCAGGGCCGCCGCGGTCACCCCCACCGCCGCCGGGAGCTGGGTGAGCGTGTCCACCGAGTTGAGGACGTAACACGGGTAGAGGGCGAAGGCGAGGAGGAGGAGGTTGGCGCCGAAGCGGGCCGAGGCCGCGCCCTCCGGGGTCCACTTCGCCTCTTGGGACGCGTCTAAAACGAGCCGGTACCCCAACAGGGCCAGCGCCAGGAACCACAGAAGCATCGAGGCCCGGGCGAGGAACTCGCCGGAATTCAGGTGCTGGAAAACGGACAGGTAGATGGGCAGGCCCGGGGGCCACCGGGGGGTGTAGCTCGTACCCTCGGCGAGGTACCGGGCTTCTTTGAAGTAGCCCGCGGCGTCCGAGACCAGGGGCTCGTCGGCGACGAGGAAGAGGATGCCGAGGCGCAGCACGACCGCCAGGAGGAGTATGACCCACGCCGCCCGCCGGTCTTCGAGTAACGCGAGGATGCCCCTACGCGTCGTCATCATCGTATTTCCAGCTAAAAACGCGGCCCCGGGCCGCTTGAAGTTACTTTTACTTGTAGGGAAACTTACTTGAGATTAATGTCTAACTGATTGGGTGTATATATATTATTTTCAATAGATTCTACCTCAGTAACAATGTTTGATAATCCTTCAAAACGGAAAGAACTGGCAATTAAATATTCTTCTTCTCTTTCAAAGGATAACCACTTCCTGCCCAACCTCTCAGCGGCTTCACCAGTCGTATTACTGCCGGCGAAAGGGTCAAACACAATATCTCCCGGCTCAGTCAGAAATTTAATGAAAAACGTAGGTAGTTGAATCGGAAAACGTGCGGGGTGAACCTTCAGCCCGGATTCCTTGCACCTTTTCAAATAGTACCCCGTGCTGTCGTTATTACCGAATATTAAGATGTTGTCGGGTATAGAACCTCCTCTATCATTTTGGAACTTGTGTGTAATATTATGACCCGACGGACGTCTTTTTGTTCTATACCCCCTTTTAATAAGACGTTTCATGTCCTCGCTGTACTCACGAAGCACCTTTTCGTTACTTGCTTTGGGCTCAGGTGTCTTTGAAAGCCACCACAAACATTCGACAGAGTCTTTTACCCTCAATTTGCGGACTGTTACCCACTCAGCAGGAACGGGCAACTTGGCGGGGTTGTACCAGTAAAACTCCTGAGCTAAATAGAAACCTATATCTTTTACAAGCTTAATTAATACTTCGAAATGGCACAAAGACCTGGTCGGTCTTCCCGGCTCCCAACTGCCCCCGATGTTCAGCACAAAACTGCCTGTTGGCTTTAATACCCTTTTTAAATCCTCTCCCAACGATATAAACCATTCGACGTATTCGTCCTGGTTTTCATTTCCATACTCCTTTTTAAAATGGAGCGCGTATGGTGGTGATGTAAATATGAGGTCAATACTCTCGTCCGGTGTTTGTTTTATTAAAGAGAAGGTGTCACCCAGGTAGGCAGAACCTAGCGAGGTCTTATAAAATGGGTTGAGGTTGTTATTATTTTCAAGCTTCATCGGGTATATCTCGTATCGCTTCTTCTAGCGATGAACGCCAAGTTGGGCCGGGTTTAAAGGGAACGGGCTGCATAATTTTTAACAGCGTTTCTTCGCCTTTTTTCCTTTTCAGCTTAAATGTGGCTGCATACAAATAGGTCCATTCATTTGTCTGATTAAACGTACAAGCGGCTAGTAGGTCGAATTCGTCTATGCCGTATGATCTCGTGTTTGAACCATCTTTTGAATTTCTCGTTTTTTCTACCTCTATGCGATAACCGTCCTTTACTATCATTTTCTCACCGCTACGTACATTCTTACATTCTAACGTGTAGTCTCTCCCTCTGTATTTAATTGAGAAATCGGGAAGTTTATCTTCGTCATGCCATTTATAGCCCTCAATTACCCCCTCATGTTCCAAGTCGGTCAAACATCGCGACAGAAATAACTCAGCCAGTTTGCCCTTTACATCAACCTGTGCTCTGAAGCCGGCTTCGACCGCTTTTATTATGTCATTTTTCGAGCAGTTTAGGTTTTTCTCTAATTGGCTTATTTCTATTTGAATTATTTCGGTTGGTTCAACTTCTAAAGCAGTTGAGATGTCTTCTAGTACATTAATGGTTATGTTTCTGACTCCCCTTTCGATACCGCTTATGTAAGTTGGGTGCCTTCGAACTCTGGACGCTAGTTCTTCTTGGGTTAGATTGAGACGTTTTCTTAAACGCCTGATGTTTGAGCCGAGTATTGTTAATAACTTCCCCATAGGGGAATTGTTACTCGATTACCCTAACATGTCCATAGACTATAAGTCAAGTTTTATCTCCGCACGTAGTCCACGTAGTCGCCGATTTCGATGCGGGTGGTGTTGCCCAGGACCAGGCAGGTGGCCGTGGAATCGGTGACCTTCAACACCCCCAGCGTACCTATCTTTTCGTCGGGGAGCCTGACCGCCTCGAGACCGACCGGGTCGTCCACGGTGCGCCCGGAGCGCCAGACGATGACCCTGGAGCCGGGCTCGAGGCCCTGGTCGGTCCCCCAGTTGATGTAGACCACGTGGCCCTGGGCGGCGTAGCTGCGGCCGTCGCGCTCCCAGCAGACGTACCCGCGCTCGGCGAGCGCCTCCTCCTCGGATTCCCACACCGGCGGCTCGACCCCCGTGCGGAAGCGGAGGAACTCCGAGTCAATATCCTCGCGGAAACGAATCTTGTCGCCGACGAAGACGGCCTCGTTGCAGGCGATTATCTTGGCGCGGCTGACTTCGGGGAAGACGTCGGTGACCTCGATGACGCCCACGTTCTGGATGAGGCGGCCCACGTCTATGCGGGAGTCGGGGACGACGACGAGGCCCTTGTCGCGGTAGACGAGGAACTGGGCGCCGGGGTAGAAGCCCTCGTCGTCGCCGCCGGAGATGTACACCTCGTCGTAGAGCGCGATCATGGTTCGGTCTTCGTCGGCGGAGGCCACGATGTGGGCCAGCTCCCAGTACTCGTCAATGTCGGGCACCACCATGCCGCCGTACTCGAGAAGCCGCCGCCAGAGGGCGACGAGCTGCTCCCGCGTCAAGGCCACGATGGGCTCGTCGTCGCGGATGCGGACCTGGATGCGCGTGGGGAGCTCGGGGGGGACGTTGGGCGGGATGTAGATTTCCTCGCCGGGGTAAATCCAGTGCGGGTGCTCCACGATGGCGGGGTTGGCCTGCCAGATGAGTGGCCAGAGCCAGGGGCTGCCCAGGAACTCCTCGGCCAGGTCCCAGAGGGTGTCGCCGCGCTGGACGGTGTAGACGCGGTCGGGGTCCAGTTGGCCCCCGCCGGCGGCCAGGGCGGTCAGGAGCACCAGGGCGACGACGAGAACGGGTGTCTGGCGGCGCATGGCTTCTCCCGGGGGAGTTTCCGAGTAAAGTTTAGCCCCCCCGCGGGGCCGGGTCAAGCGGAGCTACTCCAGGCACTGCGAGACCCCGACCAGGGCGACGCCGGCCTCCCGGGCGTATGTAATCACCTCGCGGATCGCGTCGAGGGTGGCGTCGCGGTCGTGGCCGATGACGACGACGGGCCCGTCGCGCTCGCGGGCGAGGTCCACGGCGCGCTTTAATTCTTTGACCACGGCGCGGCGGGCGGGGTCGTTGTCCAGAAAAATGTCCCGGCGGGCGTGGGGCAGGCCGCACTCCGCGGCCAGGGTGGCCGCCACCGACGTGTGGTACGTCACCGAGTCCACGAACCACAGGTTGCGGTCGGCGATTTCGGCTAAAACGGCGGCCATGCAGCGGCGGTCGGAGGTCAGCTTCGAGCCCATGTGGTTGTTGACGCCGTCCACGGGGCCCACATCCTGGAGGGCCTGGCCGACGAGGCGGCGGAGCTCGGCGTCGGTCATGTATGTGTAGAGCGCGCCGGGACCGGGGTTCTCACTTCCCAGCGGCTCGCAGGGGAGGTGGAGCATGACCTCGCGTCCGGCCTCCCGGGCGGCCTCCGTCACCGCCCGCGAGTACGTCCGGTACGGCAGCACCGACGGGGTCACCGGCAGGTCGAGGATGCCCGTTACGCGGGGGTCGCGCCCGCCGCAGTCGTCTATGATTATGGCCAGGCGCGGCCCGCGGGGGAGCTCCACGGGCCAGGTTATCACCAGTCGGAAGCGCTCTGGGCCGCCCTCGGGACCGAAGCGCATGGTCAGCTCGCGGCGTCCGGGCAGTTCCCGGACTTCGTGGGAAAGGACCGCGGCGCCCAGCTCAGCGGCTCGTCCGGCGGCGGACTGGGCCAGAAGCTCGGCCTCGCCTGAGTCCGCGGCGGTGACCCTGAGCTCGGTGGCGGGGAGGCGGTTGGGCGGGCCGACGGGCCGTTGGTCCAGGTGGAGCGGGAGGGCGATGGCGATGTCCGCCTCAACCTTGACCGGTTCGGGTCCGACCGGTCGCGGCGCGCGGGCGCAACCGGATAACGATATGCCCAGGGCGAGTCCAAAAAGGGCGAGCCTCCGGGCCCGCCTCATCGTCGGTTCACGCCTGTCGGAGTCCGGCGTTATCACCGCCCCCTAGTCGGAGTGATCCGGGGCGCTCTCCACCACGGAGCGACCGCGGCTCAGGAACAGCACGTTGAAAAGGTAGAGCACGAGGATGGTCACGGCGGTGCCGAAAATTATCGCCTCGACGACGTTCAGCTCCACCGTGGCTATCACCTCGCCCTTCCCCAGGGCGGCGGCCTCGCTCAGAATCCACTCCTCGGGAACCGGGGCCGGTCCCGTGGGGAGCACCACGCCCTTCTCCTTGGCGGCGATGCGGGCCTGGGCCGCGGCCAGCTCCTCCTCGTACGCCGCCTGGAGGCGGGCCTTCTCCGCTAAAATCCGGTCGTAGACCGTCTGGTCGCCGTAGCGGTCCACGTAGATGCGCCGGTAGTTCATCTGGGCGAAGAAATTTTCCCCGCCCAGGGGAACCAGAATCGGCTTCTCCACCGCCGTGATCCAGAGGTAATCGCCGACCGCCAGACCGGCGAGGAGTACGACGAGGACGATCACCTGCCAGACCTTGTTCGCGCCGAGGAAGTTCATCTTGTCTCCCGGGGCTTATCGTTGGGTCTTTTTTTAAGGGGTTCAGCGGCCTAGGCGCCTCGCGGCGGATGCGACCGCCCCCGGCTGATCAGGTCCGTAACGGGATTCCGACCGCGTCAACCCGCACTCCGGCCCGTAGGCGATCCTCTCCCTATAAGGGGGAGGGGATTTTTTTAAGGTAGCCCTCACCCTTAATCCCTCTCCCACAGGG
>DATKYS010000048.1 GCA_035528375.1 bacterium | reverse complement strand
GCGACGCTTTTAGACTCGGAGTTGACCGCGGGCCGTCACGAGGCGACCTGGAACTGCGGCGAGGTTCCCTCGGGCGTTTACCTCTACCGCCTGGAGACGACCGCGGGATCGTTGACCCAGAGGCTGGTCATCAGCCGGTAGGGGTTTCTCTCTCCCTTTGGGAGCGGGATTTATCTGTGTGGGCTACCTTGAAAAACGCGGCGGGGATTAAAATCCCCGCCCTTCGTTTGGGATAGCCGACGAGCATTGAAGGGCGTATGTAAGGCGGCTCCGTAGGACGCGTTCCCTGCGGGTCGCTGTTACGCCCCCAGAGGGGGAGGGGATTTATCTCTAAGGAAACCCTCACCCCAGCCCGTACCTCGCAGAGCTCCCACGGGGAAAGGGAAAGCGTAGGGACGGGTTTGGACACCCGCCCCTACGACAAATGGGCATCAGGCGTCGTGGAGCGGCACACCCAGCACGGCGATGCCCAGCTTTGCGGCGGTTCGCGCGAACTCCTCCACCCCATCGGCGATGAGAGTCCGACCGCTCTCCAGGGCGATGCAGGTTACGCCCGCCTCCTTCGCCTTCGCCAAGGTGTCCGTCCCCACCGTGGGCACGTCGGAGCGGACGTCGTGGTCCCATCCGGCGGCCTTGGCCATCACCAGACCCCCCTTGAACAGCCTGGAGCCGCCGCGGCTCAGTTCCCCCGCCCGGACGAGGCAGCGATCGGACCCCTCCAGCGCCTCCACGGCCACAACGATCCCGCCGCGGACCAGAACCGTCTGGCCGATGCCCAGACGCGAGCACTCCAGCGCCAGGCGGAAGGCCAGATGGGCGTCCTCCTCCTCGGCCGGGCCGGGTCTCTTCTTCGTCAACGCCCCCTCGGGGGTGACCAGCTCTCGCAGGAGATCGAGCTGGCTGACCACCTCGAGCCCCCTCTCCCCCGCCAGGTCGCAGAGCGTGCGAATGATGCCCCGGTCGCTCCGGTCACGGGTCGCGAGCCAGAGCTTCATCGCCAGGGCATCCAGCTTGAGCCCGTCGAAGAGCTTCCCCTTGACTACCTTACCCAGCAGGCTCACCTGGCGGGCGCCCGTTCCGAGGGCGTAGTCCAGGATGCCGCCGACCTGGCCGATGCTGAAGACGACGGCCTCGGTGGTCAACTCCTCCAGCTCCGGGGTAATCTGCCGAGAAAGGCTGACCAGGTGGAGGCGCCCGCCACCCGCCCGGTGGCTCCGGGCGGCCACTAGGGGGAGTCGGCCCGCCCCGGCGACGAGGACCAGTGGTTCCTGCGGTTCGTAGCTCACGGTCGGGTGATTATAATTCAGCCGCGGTCGAATGGGAAATCGAAGCTTCCCGGGCGGCTTGTCAGGCGCAGTTTCTTATGCTAGCGTAGCCGTCACAGATGAAGCTGAAACTGAAGCTGCTCCTCCCGCTCGTCCTGGTCTGGGGCGCCCAGGCGAAATTCATCGCCGGGGTGGTCCTGGACGCGGCCACGGGTGTGCCGGTGCCCGGGGCCGAGGTGACCATTCAGGATGAATCGGTTCAAGCCGACAGCCGGGGCGAGTTCCGAATCACATTTGACGGCTTCGGGGTCCTGGTGGTCGAGGCCGGGGAGCGTTTCGCCGCCTATCGGCGGCCCGTGGGGCGCACCGAGCGGGTCACCGTCGCCCTCGTCCCCGCCTTGGTGCGCCTGGGCGAGGTTCCGGTCTCCCTGGTGGATTTCATCCGGGATTCCAGTGCCACCTCCCCGGCGGATGCGGACACCCGCTGGCGGTGCCGCTGGGATTCGCCGCCCCGGGTGTACGTCGAACCGGACCTGACCGGGGCGCTCGACGACATCCGAGAACCCCTCTCCGGTCCCCGGCTCCCGGACATCGGCTTCATCGAGCTCACGCGCGCCGCCGAGGACGAGCTCCGGGCCGACATCATCGTCCGGAGCGCCCCAGTCGCAGCAGAACTGACGCCGACCTACGACACTCGGACCGGTAGGGTCGTGGGGGGCGTTGTCGGGATTCCCCCCGAAGGCGATTCCGCCGAGCTCGGTCGCGTTCTCTCGCGTGCCCTGATGCGGATCTACGGCTTCAACCCCCTCGGCGGTGGCGATCCCCGTCGAGCCCTGACCGTCCTGGGGGACGCGCCGGCCTTCACCCGGCTGGACGCCCTGGCGCTGGCGGTGGCCCGGAGGCTGCCGCCGGACACCGACATGGCGTGGTTCGGGCACCGTCTCCCCCTGGAACTGGAGGCGCGGCGCAACCGAGTCCTCGCACTCCCCTTCGTCCTCTCATACGAGGACCCTTACATGAGCCTCATCGCGGCGGCCGAGGTGGAGGAGGTGCTCGACGACTACGGCCCCGACTTCCGCGTCGTGCTGCACCCCGATCTGGCCGAGCTCGGGAAACTGGCCGAGCAGGAGCTTGAGCCCCCGGAGCGGCTCATCCGGCACAGGGCCTTCGGGTTGGAGGAGGCCGTCGCTCAGGCCGGGGAGGCTGGATGCCGGTACGCATTCTGGGGCGAGCTGGCCAACGCGGGGATGAGCTCCACCATCTCGTTCTTCGCCGTGGATGCCCTGATGGGGGAATTCATCCTGGTGCTGGAAGGAGATGTGCCCGACCGGCTCCACTTCCCTCGCTTCCTGTCCGAGGCCGGACTGGTCCTCGCGCAGGCCATCGAGCCCCGGGACGATGTCCAGACGGCGGACGGCGTCCTGCGGCTCTTCTTCACCAGTCAGCACGGCTCGACCTACGTCCACGCCCTGGTTGACGACTCCCTGGTGGCCGTTCTGCACGCGGCCGCGGGCGAGGTGAAGATTCCCCTCCCGCCGGGCCTGCACCGCGTGGAGTTCCGCTACTTCCTCCCCATGCGGCACATGGGTTGCGTGGCGGGCGTCTTTGCCGGCGAACGGGCCTTCTCCGTGGAGATTCAAAGCGGGACCGAATCCAGCGTGGCCACCCTCTACGGGATGAACCCCACGGAAACAGGGCGGGCCTGGAACTACGCCAAGACCAAGGTGGTAGGGCCCTCCGGCGAGGTCGTGCTCGAGGAGTCCCACGACCTCTACTCCGAGCGCAAGATGTGGCTGGACAGCTTCTGCCTCATCGAAAGGCTGCGGACGCCTAAGACGCCGGTTCATGACTGACCGTCGCCGCCGGGCGGCTCGATACGGTCTGGAGGCTGGATTTTACCCCGGTCGGCGTTTATAATCGTTGCAACCCGACCGCCCCCGTCCGCCGGCGAGGGAGGGGTCAAGTTAAAACACGTCCCCTGCCACTCTTTGGGGAGTATGCCGATGGATGATTTGCGCGACCGAATCGCCGATGACCGCTCGGGTGTGGAGTCGAAGCTCGCCCGCCTGATCCCCGGCTACCAGGGCTACAAGGAGCTCAAAACCCGCCGGGAGGCCGACCGCCTGCTGCGCGAAATTCTCGTCGCGCGCCTGGACGGCCTCAAGGTCAAGCTGCGCGAGATGGTCATCTCGCTGACCAACAACGGCCTGCTCGAGCTCCTGAAGGCGGTGGACGCCGTGGAGAACCGCCTGGAGACGGTGACAGACGCCTTCCACTACGCCGATTACGGCTACTCGGGAAAGACCGATCCGATCAAGGTCACGGGGGAGGTGCTGGACCAGCTCTACTCCTATGACGAGGGGCTTCTGGAGAAGGTCGGCCGTCTCGTGGAGTCGGGCGAGGGCCTCGGCACCGCCGGCGCGGACGCGGAGTCGGTGAAGAACGTGCTCCTCGCCTTCGACAACGAGCTGAAGGGGTTCGCCGCCGTGGCTCGCGACCGGAGCAAGGTTCTGAGCGGCGTCGAACTCTAGGTGAGGGTCGCCGTCGCCAGCCTCGGCTGCAAGCTCTCCGCCTGCGAGGCCGAGGCCACCCTGAGCGCCTTCGTCGGGGCCGGGTACACGGCCGTGGAGTTCGGCGAGGCCGCGGAGGTCTGCGTCGTCCATACCTGCACCGTCACGGGGAGGGCCGACTACCGTTCGCGGAACCTGTTGCGCCGGGCGGCCGGGGTCGTCGTCCCGGGGGGAAGGGTCGTGGCCGCCGGGTGCTACGCCGTCACCGATCCGGACGTCCTGGAACGCATACCGGGCGTGACGGACGTGACCCCCCTCGCGGGGGCCGCCCTTCTGCGGGCGGTGGAGGGTGGGATGGTTGAGGAAAACCGCTGGCCCGAAACGGCCGGCGGTTTTTTGCACCACACGCGGGCTTTTCTGAAGGTGCAGGACGGCTGCGATGGCGCCTGCACCTACTGCAAGGTGCGACTGGCCCGGGGGAAGGCCCGGAGCCGCCCGATTGACGACGCGAAAGCGGCTCTGGAGCGTCTCGTCGCCGCCGGGCACCGGGAGGTCGTCCTGACCGGCGTTCACCTGGGCGCCTGGGGAGCCGAATCGGGTAAAAAACTGACGGACCTCTTGGGGGCGCTCCTCGAAACCCCAGGCCTCGAGCGCCTGCGCCTGACCTCAATCGAGCCCGACGAGCTGACCGCGGGGCTGGTCAATCTCATCGCCGGTTCGGAGGGCAGGATAGCCCCACACCTCCACGTGCCGCTCCAGTCCGGAGCCGACGACGTTCTGGCCCGGATGAACCGGCCGTACACCGCCGCGCGCGCCCTGGAAAACATCCGCTTCGCCAAAGAGCGCATCCCGCGCCTGGGGCTGGGACAGGACGTAATGGTCGGCTTCCCCGGCGAGACCGACGCCGATTTCGCCCGGACGGTGGAGGTTTCTCAAAAAACCGCGGACTACCTCCACGTGTTCAGCTTTTCCCCCCGGCCGGGAACGGCGGCGGAAGGTTTTACCGACCGCGTCCCGCCCCTGGTAAAAAAAGAACGCTCCCGCGTCCTCCGGTCGCTCTCCGCCGAGCTGGCATTTAATTTTGCCGGGGAAAATATGGGCACTCGTGTCCGTCTGCTGGTCGAGCGGCGGCGGTCCGATTCGGGCGCGCAGACGGGCGTCACCGGGAATTACCTGCGCGGCGAGCTGGTGGACGCGCCGGAGGGCCTCGGCGGGCGGATGATTTCGGGCGAGGTCGTCGGCCTCCACCCCGACCCGAACCTGGCCCGTCCAAACCACGGGCCGGCCTCGGTCCTCGTCCGGTATTTGGAGGTTTCGCCCTAGGACGGCGGAGTCGAAAACAACGAAGCGACTCTCAATCTCCGTCGTCTCACCCGCGGCTCCGCCGGTCTTTTCAAATAATGCCCGTTCGATTGCTCCGCCAAAGGTAAGGCCGTGGTCCGCGAAGAAAACCTCGTCCTCGACGCCCGGCACCTGAACGGGAACATCTTACGCCTGGCGCTCCCCGCCGTGGGGGAGATGGTCCTGCAGACCATGGTGGGCGTGGTGGACACCATCATGATCGGCCAGGCGCTGGGGAAGAACGGCGTGGCGTCGGTGGCCCTGGGCGGCGGCGTGGTCTGGCCGGTTCTCTTCCTCCTGACCAGCGTGGGGGTGGGGACCACGGCGGTGGTGGCGCGCCTGTGGGGCCGTCGGGACCGTGACGGGGCGCGGTTCATCGGCGGCCAGTCCATGTTCGTGGCCCTCGGATTCGGCCTCTTCCTCTCCGCGATAGGCCCCTTCCTGCTCCCGCTCCTGCTGTCCATCTATAAGGCCGAGCCGGCGGTGATGTCCGCTGCCACGGCGTACGTGCGCATCCTGTGCTACGCCGGCCTGCCGTGGGTGGTGACGATGGTGGGCGCGTCGGTGATGCGCGGCTTCGGCGACAACGTCCGGCCCCTCATCATCACCCTCATCGCCAACCTCTTGAACGTCGCCTTCAACTACGTCTTCATCTACGGCCTGGGCCCCATCGAGCCCATGGGGGTCGCCGGGGCCGCCCTCGGGTCGTCGCTGTCCATGACCGCCGCCGGGGTCGCCACGGTGGTCATCCTCTACTTCGGGTTCACCAAGGAGCGGCTGAAATTTTCCGAGACGCTGCGGCCGGTCTGGTCCGCCATCCGCCGCATCTTCCACGTCGGCACCCCGGCCATGTTCGAGCAGGGCGTGTTCCGCGTGGGGCAGATGGTCTCGGTCTGGATCGTGAGCCAGCTCGGGACGGTGGCCCTGGCGGCCAACCAGATCGGCATCCAGGTGGAGAGCCTGTCCTTCATGCCGGGGTGGGGGCTGGCGCTGGCCTCCACGACCCTGGTGGGGCAGTACCTGGGCGCGGGGGAGCCGGAGCTGGCGGAGAAGGCGGGCCGGCGCTCGGCCGTCGTCGCCCTGGTCCTCATGGGCGCGATGGGGGTGGTCTTCGCCCTCTTCGCTCATGACCTGGCGGGGGTCTTCATAGACGAGGGCGCGACCGGGGTCAAGCTCCTGCACACCGGTGCCGCGGCCATGGTTCACACCGGGCAGGGGTGGTTCGAAAAGGTGCCCGCCCTCTTCCCACCGGCGCCCTCGGGCCAGGTGCTCTCCACCGGCGCGGTGCTGATCACCATCGCCGCCCTCGAACAGCCGGCCCTGGCCATCATGATGCCCCTGACCGGCGGTCTGCGGGGGGCGGGCGACACGCGCTGGACCCTGGCCCTGGCCGTCATCGGCTTCTGGGGGCTGCGTATTCCCCTCTCCCTTCTGGCCGTGTTCGTATTCAAATGGGGGATAGTGGGTTTTTGGGCCCTGTCGGTCCTGGCGTTCTACGTCCGCGCCGGGCTCGCCTACTGGCGGTTCGCCGGCGGCAAATGGAAGGGGTTGAAGGTGTGAGGGTCTGCGGTTTCAGCTTCGTCCGCAACGCCCTGGAGAACGACTACCCCGTCGTGGAGGCGGTGCGGAGCGTCCTGCCGCTGTGCGACGAATTCCAGCTCGTGGTCGCCCGTTCCACCGACGGCACCTTGGATTACCTCCGGGCCGAGCTCTGCGACCCGCGCGTGGTGATTTCCGAGGCGCCCTGGGACGAGTCGCTGCGGACGGGGGGCCGGATTCTGGCCCGGCTGACCGACGTGGCGCTGGAACGCTGCTCCGGCGACTGGGGCCTCTACGTCCAGGCCGACGAGGCGATACACGAACGCTACCACCCGGCCGTCCGCGCCTGTATGGAGCACCACCTGGCCGACGGCGAAATCCAGGGGCTCCTGTTCCGTTTCCGCCACTTTTACGGCGGTTATCACACGGTTCACACCGGGCGGAAGTGGTACCGGCGCGAGGTGCGGGTGATCCGGCTCGGCATAGGGCTGAAATCCTGGGGCGACGCCATGGGCTTCCGCTTCCCCGACGGGCGGCTCGCCGAACGGAAACCGTGGGTGGTCTGGGCCGCAAACGCGGAGGTCTTCCACTACGGCTGGGCCCGGCCCGAGGAATCCTTCCGCGCCAAGCAGCGGAACTTCACCCGGCTGTACGTGCCGGACGACGCCGAGCTGGAGGAGCGCCTGGCGCGGCCCGACGAGGTGCAACCTGCGCCGGTCTACAAAAACTCGCGCTACATCGTCCCCTTCACCGGGACACACCCGGCGCCGATGGGAGCCCGGGTCTTTGCCGCGCGGAAACAGGTTTTATCCGGTCCTTATACCGATTCCCCGGGTAGGCGTGCCTTGGAGTGGATCGAGCGCCGCCTCGGGGTGCGCTTCGGCGAGCCGAGGAATTTCCGCCTCCTGCGGGGCAAGCCGGGACCCGCCGGTTATCCCGCCGAGCCGCCGCCCTTCGACACCCCGCCCACGGTGTGAGCGCAATTTAGTGGGGGGAGGGTTTGGGTAAAGAGCGGCGGGGTTGGGAACCCCCGCCCTACGTTTGCGTGGGCCGTGGTGAGGGCGAAATATAAAAGCGGCGGCCGCAGAGGACTCGTCCTCCGGGGCCGCCCTATACCACCGTAATATATGTGGTGCGGTTAAAAACGGCGGCCCGCAGAGGGGCCGCCCTACATCATTTAATCTGGATGGCGGTTGCGTCATCCTTCTTTACGTGTGTTTTTAAAACCAGTACACGTTCACGTAGAGGAATCCCTTCACGTCGGGGTCCAGCCCCTCGCGGCCCAGGGGGAAGGCGATGGGCACTTCGATGTGGATCGAGAGCCAATCGGTGATGCGGGCGGTGAGCCCCGGCTCGAGGGTGATGGAGAAGACGCCGGAGGGTCCGAAGCCCTCCCCGGATACGAGGGCGTCCCAGGGGGCCTGGTGGTACTCGGCGCCCAGGAGGGCGGTGACGTACAGCTCGTGCCGGGTGAAGTTGGAGCGCCATCCCGAGAAAACGCCGGCGCGAAGGTTCCAGCCGTCGTGAATGTCGGAGTAGAGGTACGAGAGGCGTCCTCCGACGTAGAACCAGTGGTCGTAGTATCCGACGTCCGCGCGGGGGCCGATGTTGAGAAAACCGCTGAAGGCCTGGGCGACATTGAGGACGCCGCCGCCCTTCACCTCGAGGCCGGCCCTCCTCCCCGCCGCCGCGGGTGACAACAGGACCAGGATGAATATACCGGTCAGTATCCTTCGCATCCCACACCGCCGGAAGGCGCGCGCCGCCGCCGCCCTGCCGGTCGTTCGTTTGAATTGGATCCGCGCTACTTCTTCGCCTCGGGGGGCCGGTGGGGGAAGTTCGACTCGGGCCTGGGCTCCGGCCTGGGTTCGACCCTGCCCTTCTCTCCGCCGCCGCCCCCCGGTTTGGCCAGGTTGCCCAGAGACGCGAGGCGGTTCTTGTACCCCTCGGACTTGCCCATGTCTATGAAACCGTGGACGATCGCCTTCTCCGTGATGGTCAGCGACTCGGTGCGCACGTCGCCGATTATCTCCGCGGTCTCCTCGATCTCGGCGGACATGGGCGAAACCAGGTTGCCGTGGATCTTCCCGCCGATGACGCTGCGGTTGGCCTCCACCTCGGCCGTGACCTCGGCGGAGCGCCCCACGTAGAAGGCGTCGCACTTGATGGTGCCCTTGAAGATGCCGTCAATGCGGAGGCTGCCCTGGACGGAGATGTTGCCCTCGAAGATGGTGCCCTCGCCGACGATGGAGTGCACGCCGGAGGATCCGCGGTCATACTTTTTCTCTTCTTTGGTCATCAGGCCTCGCTTTACTGGGATGGCTGCCGTAACTCGTTGAAAAAACTATTCCTCTAAAAACGGCGTGGGATCTATGGGGATGTCGTCCCGCCGTATCTCGTAGTGCAGGTGGGGGCTCGTGCTGGCGCCTGTGTTGCCGGAAAGAGCGATGTGCTGTCCCCTCTCCACCGTGTCTCCGACCTGGACCAGGAGTTTGGAGTTGTGACCGTAGGTGGTGGTGTACCCGGAGTCGTGGCTGATGACGACCTTCAGTCCGTAATGCCTGTCCTCGGAGGCGAAGACGACCACTCCGGCCGCCGTGGCGGAGACAGGCCTCCCCTCGTCGCAGGCGATGTCTATTCCGGCGTGCTTCGAGTCCCCGGCGGGGACGAACCCCCGCGTGATCCAGCCCCGAAGCGGCCAGCCCCGGGGTGTGGACAGTCCCTGGACCGCCGCCCTGGCCACGTAAGCCGCCAGCTCGCTGGTCCTCCCCGCCGCCGGGCCGGTCGGGGCGTAGGTCGCCGCCTCGCCGGTCAGCTCCAGCGCTTCCGGTTCCTCGCCGGGCACGTAGGGCACCGCCGAGGTGAGTATCCTCTCCGCCTCCGCGCGCCGCTCCTCGGCAAGGTCAATCCCCAGCATCCCGCGCAGGCGGCTGACTATCTCCTCGCCCAGGGTCACCTCGCGTTCGAGGTCGACGATTAACGTCAGCTCCCCCCGGAGCTCTTCGTTCTCCACCCGCAGGCGTTTGAGCTCGACGAAGTTGAACTGGTCCATCCCCAGGGTGATCCCGAAGGATAGAAGAACGGTGATGACGATGGCGGCGAAGGCGATGAAGGTCACCAGGGAGGCGCCGATTAAAAGGGCCCTCCTCTTCAGCTCGGTGAGCCGGAAAATCCTGTGCCTCCCCGTCGAACGGGGGATGATGTGGATTTCCCATTCTGGCTGCTTTTTACCCAATGTGGTTGGCGCACGCGAGAGCGCCCGGGATGTGCATCCCTTAACGAAACGCCGTAGGGGCGGGTGTCCACACCCGCCCGCGGGCGACCGTGGAGGACTCGTCCTACCGGTCGCCCCTACGGGTTATTACCCGGTCAGCTTCTCGATGATTCCTGCCAGCTCGTCGGGGGAGTAGTACTCGATGATTATCCGCCCGCGCCCCGACTTGAGGTGGCGGATCTTCACCTGGGTGCCGATCCGGCGCTGGAGTTCCTCCTCGAAGAGGACGAGGTCTGGGTCCTTGACCGACGCCGCCCGCCGGGGTTCCGACGATTTGCCAGGGGCATAGCTCGCTTCGCTCGGTTTTTTTACCCCGCTTCCGGGCTCGGTCGGAATCTCGACCGCCGCCTGATCGGCGATGAGCATCTCCAGCTCGCGGACGGTCAGGTCCCTCTCCACGACCAGCTCGCCCAGGGCCTGCGCCATCTCTGGGGAGTCCAGGGAGGCCAGGAGCCTCCCGTGCCCCGGGGTGATGAGCCCCGCGTCCAGCAGTTCCCGGACCTTCTCCGGCAGCTTCAAAAGTCTCAGGGTGTTGGAGACTTGCTCCCGGGAGACACCGAGCCCCCGCGCCAGCTCGACCTGGGTGAGGCCGAACCGCTCGACCAGCTCCTTCAACCCCTGGGCCAGCTCGATGGGCCGCAGGTCCTCCCGCTGGAGGTTCTCCAGCAGGGTCAGGGTGAGCGCGTTACGGTCGTCCACGGCGCGGACGATGACCGGAACCCGCTCGAGACCGGCCATCCTCGCGGCCCGCAGGCGCCTTTCGCCGGCGATGACCTGATAACGGCCCTCCTCGCCCTCTTTGGGCCGGACCAGAATCGGCTGGAGGAGGCCCTGGGCCTTGATCGAGGAGGCCAGCCCCTCCAGGCTCTCGGGGGGGAAGTGCCGGCGCGGCTGGAGGGGATTCGGCTCGATCCGGTCGAGCTCCACCTCTCCCTCGGCCGGCACGGCTCGCCGTCCCGGGGTCGTATCGGCCAGGTCGCCCAGGAGGTCGTCCAGACCGCGGGCCAGACCGCGCTTGGGGTCCCGGGGGCTCATCGCGCCCCCTCGGCGAGCCGCGCAGGTTGAAGCATCAGCTCCCGGGCCAGCGCGATGTAACTCTGGGAGCCCTTGCTCGCGAGGGCGTACTCGATGACCGGCATCCCGCGGCTGGGCGCCTCGGAAAGCCGCACGTTGCGCGGGATGATGGTCCGGTAAACCTTGTCCTTGAAGTGCCTGCGGACCTCGGCCTCCACATCGGCGGCGAGGCGCGTCCGCGAATCCCCCATCGTCAGCAAAAAGCCCTCTATCTCAAGGGGGTGACCGAGGCGTTTCTGAACGTACTCCACCGCCCGCAGGAGCTGGGTCAGGCCCTCCAGGGCGTAGTACTCGGCCTGGACCGGGATCAGGATGCTCTGCGCCGCCAACAGGGCGTTGAGGGTCAGTATGCCGAGCGACGGGGGGCAGTCGAAGAGGATGAAATCGAAATCGGTGAGCCGGTTCACCGACTTGGAAAGCCGGTAGGGCGCGTCCTTCGCGTGCAAGAGGTCGCGCTCGAGGCCGATCATCTCGGGGACGCTGGGGGAGATGAAGAGGCAGTCGGAGTCGGTGGGCCGGATCGTTTCCTCCAGGTCGGCTCGATTCAGGAGGGCGTCGAGAACGGTGGGCCTGGAATCCCTCTCGAAGACGCCCAATCCCGAGGCGGCGTTCCCCTGGGGGTCGGTGTCCACGATGAGCACACGCCGGCCCGCGGCGGCCAGGGAGGCCCCGAGGTTGATGGCGGTGGTGGTCTTGCCCACTCCGCCCTTCTGGTTGGCGATGGCTATCCGTCGGCTCATTTGTATCGCCACAGAAGTCTGCGGGAGCTGTAGCCCTCGGGATGGGGGAAGAGGTCGGCGTAGCTCGACCGGCTCCACCCCTGGGGCGCGGTTGCGTCCGGTCCGGTGAGGGCGATGTAGAGGCCCCCCGGAATTAGATGGGGAGCCGCCCTCCCCCACCCCTCTTCGGGAGGCCAGACGGCCCGGGAGAAGGCGGCCCGCCAGAGACGATGTCTACGCGGACCCTCCTCGAGCTCCTCCAGACGGGCGTCCTCGACCTCGAAACCGCCGGTCCCCCGGTCGGCCAGGAGCGCCGCCACCCGCCGCAGGAAGCCGGCCTTGCGCGTGTTGGACTCGACCAGCACCAGGTCTAAACCGGGTGCTAAAAGAGCGAGGGCGACGGATAGAAGTCCGGCTCCGGCCCCGAGGTCGGCCACCGTTCGCCGGGGGCGTAGCTCGCTTCGCTCGGTTCCGTCGCCGGTCTCGAGAATCCGGGTCAGCGCGGCGGCATCAACCAGGGCGTCGGCGAGGAGGTCCGTGGGATCGCTGGCGCGGGAAACCAGATTGATCCGGCGATTCCACCGGACGAGGAGCTCCAGGAATTCGACGAGCGTCCCCGACTCGGGAACGGTCACCACGCTCTCGACGACCTCGAGGGCGCGACTGAAACGCGGCGAGTCTAGCACAGCTGGGAGCGAAAAGTCCACCGTGTCACCGCGTCCAGGACACGTCGGTGTCGAACTCCGGGGTGCTCGTCACCCGGCGGATGAAGTCCCCCGAGAAGGTGAAGATGCACAGGTCGCTGGTGCCCTCCCGGTCGCTCACGACGCAGATGTAATCCCCGTCGGGGGAGAAGCAGGGCGAGTACTCGTTCCACTCGTCGCTCTCGATGATCGTACCGTGCTCGGTGGGGGAGTCGAAGTTACAGTAAGCTATCTCGGGGTTCCCGTGGATCATCAACTCGTAGATGACGTACTTCCCGTCGGCCGAGAAGCTGGGTTTGGAAACGTCGCCGTACTCGTCGGTCAGGCGCCGCAGCGGCTCCACATCGGTCAGGTCAACGGCGTAGAGGTCGTAGGCGCCCTGCCGGTCGCTCACGAAGGCGACGAAGCGTCCGTCGGGCCGGACCGCCGGGTCGGTGTCGTTGGACCTGGAGTGTGTCAGGCGCTCCGGTTCGGCGTCCAGGTCCTCCAGATCGAGCTTGAATAGCTCCAGGTCGCCGCCGGGATCGGAGGCGTACACAACGTACCGCCCGTCGGGGGTCACCGAGGGCGAGATGTCCCGCGCCTTGTTGTGGGTGAGTTGGGTGACCTTGGGCGGGGAACCGGGCTCTACCAGCACAAGCTCGTAGTTACCGTAGATATTGGCCACGGCCACGAAGCTCTCCCCGTCGGGGAGCAGGCAGGCGTCGAAGAAGGAGCTGGCGCCGCGGATGGTCTCCGGGTTGGTGAGCGCCTCACGGTGCTCGCCCTGGGGGTCTATCCGCATGACGTGGATTCCGCCCTCGTACTCCGTCGCGTAGATTATCTTCCCCGCCAGTTGGATGTGGGGGTTGACGCTGGGTCCGCAGCCCACGATTACGGCCAGGGCGATGGACAGGGGGATGAGCAGTTTTTTCACTCCGGCTCCTTCCCGGTGGGAGTAAGTTGTGCAGCGGCCAGGGCCGCGCCGTACGCGACCGCAAGACTCGGTTCCGGCAGGACCCGCACCGGCAACCCCAGGGCGGTGAAGGCCCCGCGGAGCGCCGCCACGACCAGGGCGTTGTTGGACACGCCGCCCGCCAGGACCAGCCCGCCGTCCTCGGGCATCCCGGGACGCCCCGCCTGGACCGCCAGGGGCAACATGCGCGCTGCGATGGAGAGCGCCGCCGCCGCGGCCAGGGAGCGGGGATTAACCCCGGACGCCAGGTGACCCACCAACTCGCTCTCGGCGAAGACGCCGCAGGTAGCCGAGAGGACCAGCCCCCCCGCCTCGTCGAGCCCGACCGTTTCCCATTCTTCGAGCCGCAGCCCAATCCTCGCCGCCGCCAGCTCCAGGAATCTGCCCGTTCCGGCGGCGCAGCGGTCGTTCAGCGCGAACCCCGCCGGACGGCCGTCGGGTGTCAGCCAGAGGAACTTGGAGTCCTGACCGCCTATGTCCAGGCAGGCCGCCGCGTCACGGTCGAGGGCCCGGGCTCCCAGGGCGAGGCAGGTTATCTCGGTCAGCGTCCGATCGGCCCCGGGGACCAGCCGCCTGCCGTACCCGGTGCCCACGATGAAACCAGGTCTCCCGCCCGCCGCGTCGGCGATGACGTCCCGGGCGGCGGACGCAAAATCCTCGCCGGTGGGTCTCAGGGACCGGCCGACGACCTCCCCGTCCGCCAGCGCGACCGCCTTGGTGGTCGTCGAGCCGACGTCCACGCCGAGATGGATGGCCGCCGTCGCCTGGGTATTGCCTCCGGGCACGGGTGTAGATTAACATATTACCCCTGTTCAGGGTAAGCTGCGGGATGCATCTGGAACCCATCGGGACGGTACGACGTAACTATTTAATCCCTCATTCGGTTTGAAAGAAGCTCAGGAGGAACCATGCGTAACGCTCTTTTGTTTGTGCTTCTCGGTTTCCTGGCCCTGCCTGTCCTGGCCGGCGTGCGGATAGGCGTGCTCTACTTCGACGTCGCCGCGCCGGATGACACCTACGATTACCTCTCCACCGGCATGGCCGAGATGCTGATGACCGACCTGGCCAACCAGCCCGACATGACCGTGGTGGAGCGGGAGCGGCTGGACGAGGTCCTGGCCGAGCACTCCCTGTCGGGCTCCGGCATCACCGACCCCGTCACCGCCGTCGAATTGGGTCGCATCCTCGGTCTGGACCTGATGGTCATGGGCTCCCTGACGGTGGTCGAGGGGAGCATGCGGCTGGACGCCCAGGTCCTCTTCGTGGAGTCGGGGGAGATAGCCGGCGGCGTGCGGGCCGAGACGACCGACTCCGGCGGCGTCTTCGAGATGGTGGACCTGGTCTCCCACCAGCTCGTGGACAAGATACGCTCCCTGCGGTACGGCGTGGGGTACACCCCCGTGCTCTTCGTGGATCCCAACTCCGGCGCGCCGCGCGTGGACGTGGCCTTCTTCGTGGACACCACCGGCTCCATGGGCGACGAGATCGAGGTGGTCAAGCAGGAGATGCGCAAAATCGCCGTGAACATCGCCCAGGGCACCCCGTCCCCCGCGGTGCGCTTCGCCATCGTCGAGTACCGCGACCGGGGCGACGCGTACGTGACCCAGCTCACCGACTTCAACTACGACGTCCTCGCGATCCAGGATGCCATAGACGCCATCTACGCCGGCGGCGGCGGCGACGAGCCGGAGAGTGTTTTCCGCGCCCTGGACGACGGCATCAACGAGCTTTCCTGGGACTCCGACCGCGAGGTGACCAAGCTCGCCTTCCTTCTGGGCGACGCCGGCCCCCACGAGTACCCCGACGAGTTCTACACACTGGAAGACGCGGTGGAGGACGCCAACGACCGGGGCATCTCCATCTTCGCCATCGGCTGCTCCGGCCTCTCCACCTACGGCGAGAACTCCTTCAAGCAGGTGGCCTTCGGGACCAACGGCTCCTTCGAGTACCTGTCCTACCGCAAGACCTACGTGGACGACTCGGGCCGCGTGGCGAGCTACATCTACGAGGGCGACCACGTCTACGATGAGGAGGCGGTCCACCGGGAGCTCGCGGATTCGGGCGTCATAGACGAGGACACATCGGTGTTCGACATCGGCGTGACCCGGGCCACCGTGGCCGAGGAGGCTTTCGATGCGGGCGAGGTGGACAAGGATACCGAGGCGTACCACTCGGGCGGCGCCGTCGGCGGCGTTACCGCTTCCCCGACCTCGGTTTCCGACGACACACGGGACCGGGCCGATATCAAGGCGGCCGAGAGGGCGTACACCGGCTCCGTCTCCGGCACCGAGACGAGTGTGGACAACAACCTCGACAAGCTGGTGACCCAGGTGGTCCAGTCCAACGTGGCCAGTCGCTCAGGCGTCACCTACGACATGGGCCACACCCAGGCGCGCATCCAGGTCCGCCAGGGCGATCAGGTGTACTGGATACCGGTCACCGACGCCCGCCAGCTCGCCCGCCTCGAGGAGGCCGCCGGGACGGGCGAGACCGTCTGGCTGGCCGCCGGCGTCAAGGACACCTCGGGTGAGGAGGGCGCGGAAGCCCCCATCGCTTTCCGCTCCGGATCCCTCTCCGTGCTGGACAGCTCCGCCGATGCCCCGACCATGACCCAGCGCTCCCTGGCCGACCTCGAGGGTGACCCCTCCTACTACATGAACAACGGCCTGGGCGACGAGAACCAGTGGTCCTTCGAGGCCGAGATAACGGCCATCGAGTACATCGAATAGCGCCCGTTCCCCTCAAAAAAAAGCGGTCGGTTTCCGGCCGTTTTTTTTGCCCCGTTGACTCACGCTATTCGCGCTGGGCCTCCAGCGTCCCGGCGCTGCCATTTTCCCCGTCGTCTGGCGCTTCCGGCGCAAGTGAGCGCCGAGGTCGGCGATTTCGGAGAGTACGAAGAGGGAGCCGCAGGTTCTCTTACCTTTGGGTCGGCCGCGGATGATGCGTGGCGGGGGATTTCGATCCCCGGCGGGGCTTGCCGACGGCTCACGGATGGCGCCGGGTGAATGACGGGGAGGTTTTACCTTTCTCTCTCAGGGGGAGGGGCATGGTGAGGGTGAGCCGTTGAATGTCCATCCGGCAGTGACTCGTTCCCCCTTCTCCCTGTGGGAGGCCTGCGAGGCACAGGGATGGGGATGAGGGCTGCCTTAAAGAAGCGGACCGACCTGAACGGCGCGCCGTCGGTCGGCCCCTACGGAACCACGCGCCAATGTGTGAGGGTAAACCGTTGGATGACCCACGGCCTCCATTCCGCCGACGAAAAACGGCGGGGACTACGGCTCAGCCGACAGTCCCCGCCCTACATTTAGTTAAACCTCAAAACCGCACATCACCCCTTCGACCCCCCGGCGACGCTCACGCCTTCCGCCGGGCGGCTTCCAGCATCTCCTTGACCTTCATCAGCCGCGTCAGCGTCCCACGCTCCCGCTCGCCCAGCTTGAGCCCGATGTAGCGGATGGTCTCCTCCAGGTTCGGAATTAAAATATACTCCAGGGCGTTGACCCGCTGCCGGGTGAGCTGAATCTCCCGGGCCAGCATCTCGATGGAGTTCTCCAGCTCGGCCAGATCCAACAGCCTGGGCAGCACCCCGCGGAAGCCCTCCACCGCCAGGTCCAGCTCCGGCGGCGTCGTCGCCAGCCCGTAGGCCAGCGCGTTACCCTCCAGGATCACCTCCAGGGACGGCACCTTGAGGTTCATCACCTGACGGGTGACGGTCTTCACCTCGCCGGTGACCTTGGGCAGCGCCAGGGCCGTGGCCGTGGTCTGCTCGTCCATGAGCGCCCGGGCGATGATGAAGCCGGTCATGGCCCGCCGGAGCTCCTCCTCCACCTGGTTCCGCAGGCCCTTGGCCCGTTCGATGAGCGCGAAGAAACGCCGCAGGAGCTCGTCCTGCTTGTCCTTGAGGAGCTTGTGGCCGCGCCGCGCTATCGCAAGGCGCTTCTTCAGCCGCATCAGCTCCATGCGGGTGGCGTTGACGTCCAGAATCACGGGGCACCCCTTCCGGGAGGGTGATTATAGAGGTTCGCCCCGCCGACGGTCAAGGGCTCGCCGTCCCCCTCCACTTTTTCCTTGACCACTTCCCCTCCGTGGCCTATCATTTGCCACCTGTAGGCTGAACCGTCTCTCCTCCTCCCCCCAAGGAAAGCCCCGGATGGTTCGGCCTACTCCCCCAAGGGGGCCGGTTAAATAGCCGGCCCCTTTTGCAGGAAATAGTGGATTCACGTGTGTAGTGGGAATTGTTCGATTTATCTCCCCCAAGGGGGCCGGTCTTTTGACCGGCCCCTTTTCTATCCTTGGGGGTCGGGGTGAGGGGGCGCGATGACGTAGGGGTGGGTCTCCTGACCCGCCCGCCCCTCTCCCTAGCCCTCCCCCAGAGGGGGGAGGGGATATATGGCAGCCCTCACCCTTAGTCCCTCTCCCACGTGGAGAGGGAGATCCCTCCGACCATTAATCCCCATCTTGCGATGACGTAGGGGCGGGTCTTTAGACCCGCCCGCGGGCCGACCTGAAGGTCGGCCCCTACGAGGTTAAATGGCGGTCCGTGACGTGGGGGACGGCCTCCAAACCCGCCCGCGGCGGCCTTATCTACGACTCGGCCTTGCCCCGCATCAACCGCAGCAGGTCGGGGTAGCACCGTGGGTTGAACAGGATGCTCGTCGTCCAGGCGCACTCGTAGGTGCACCAGCAGTGACCCCGGGCGACGTGCCGCCTTATCTCCTCCGCCCGCTTCGACCACCAGAGCTTTCGCAAATTCCAGTCCGCCTCGGCCAGGTTGCCGATGGCCGCCGCCGAATGTCGGCAGAAGTGCTCCCGCTGCAGCGGGTCGTCCTCCGGCGACCCCATCAGCGTCTCGCAGGGGTAGAGGTACCCCGTCTCGGAGACCACCGCCGAGAGCGTCCCGCCGAGGCAGGGGATGACCTGCCGCCGCTCCTCCAGGATGGAAAGAATCAGCCGCCACTGGTAGCGCTCTTTGGCCGCCAGGAGCCCCAACCTGTTCAGGGTGAAATGGGGCAGCCTCCCCTCGACGAGGGCCCGGTCCTTCTTCTCCTGAAAGGCGACGTAATCCTGCGGGTCGAAAAAACCTTCCCACCGGTCGGGGGTGGTCCCCCGGAGCATGTTGAGCACCACGTCGTCGGGCTCCAGCTCGGCCAGGAGCCAGTCGAAGAATTCTCCCAGGAGCGCCGAGTTCGAGCCGCAGATGGTTGTGACGGGCGCCAGGTTCAGCCGCCGGTGGCGCTTTTTCAGCTCTTTCAGCCCCCGCCAGGTCTCCAGCGCACGATCGAAGCAGCCATCCACGCCGCGCAGGGCGTCGTGGACCTCCCGCGGGCCGTCCAGGGAGAGGTAAACCACGACCTGGAGCCGCGGGTGCAACCGCAGAATCCTTTCCGTGGACTCGAGGATGCGGTCGGTGGCCAGGCCGTTGGTGGGCAGGGTGAGGTTCCTGAGGCCGGCGTGGGCGACGAAGAGGCGGGTGATTTCAGGCAGGTCTTCGCGCAGGAACGGCTCGCCGCCGGTGAGTGAAAGCCAGAGGAGGGGGCCGGAGCTCCGCGCGATTTTTCCGAACTCCTCCAGGGTCGGTCCCGGCGCGGCCCGCTCCACCTCACGGCCGTAGAAACAGTGGCCGCAGCGGCAGTTGCAGCGGCCCGTCACGAAGACGATGAGCTGAAGCGGCAGCCCCGCGGGCTCGATGAACCGGCCCAGGAATCTCGCCGGACCGCTCATTGGCTGGCCCCGAGGAAGTCCGAGGAGGTTTTTCCGAAGACCGCCCGCGCGAGGGAAACCAGCACCGCGACCTCGGCCACCAGCGCCAGGGCAGGCTGGGTGAGCACCCCCCGGACGGTGAACCAGAACCCTTTAGTTTTTAAGAGGTAGAACCAGAACGCGGTCATCGAGAGGGGGCCGATGCACAGAAGTCCGAGACTGATCCAGAAGTAGAGCCCGAATCCGCCCAGGGCGAGGGCGACGGCGAGGTTGACGAGAGTCGGGCCGGCGATGAGGTAGTTGAACACCGCCCCACTTGGCATGCCCACCGAGAGTGGTGGGAAGTGCGGCGCGTGGCCGTGCCACGTGTGGGGCTTTTTCGCCTCCCAGGCCTTCCGGCCGCCCAGCCTCATACGCAGGTGGTAACTGAACATGTTCGCCACCTTGCGCAGGTAGTCGGTGAACAGGCGCCGGAAGCGGAACTCCTTGTGGTGGACGAAGTCCAGCCCCTTGTCCAAATGAAAGAGGGCGTCCACGGAGCCCAGCCGGTAGCCGATGTCGTAGTCCTCGTAGGTCTTCATCGAGACGTCGAAGCCGTCCACGGCGGCGAAGGCGTCCCGTCGCACCGCCATGAGCGAGGCCCACGGCGTGGCGATGATTTCCGGCATGGAGAGGTAGCGGTAGCGCAGAAATGTGTTCTGGTATCGCGAGAGGAAATTCGGGTAGGGGCACTCCAGGGAGGTGATTCCGGCGATGCCGCCCAGCTCCGGTCGGTCCTCCATCCTATCCAGGATGCGCCCGAGGGTGTCGGGGCGGATGACCACGTCCGAGTCCACGAAGACCAGAATCTCGCCCCGGGCGCATCGGGCCCCCTCGTTCCTCGCCAGGGAGGGCCCCCGAGTCGCCACGGAGCAGAGGAGCTTCACCGGGAACCGCCGGACCTCGTTGACGGTGCCGTCCCGGGAGCAGTCGTCCACCACGATGACCTCGAAACCCGCCTCCGGGTGTCCCTCGAGGCTCAACAGCGGAGGGTCGTCCTCACCTTCGGCGGCGGCGCCCCGCGCTCCGGGGGAATTGGAAAAGACCGCCTCCAGAACCTCAGCGATCAGGTCCTCCCGGTTGTGCACGCAGACGATGACGGAGATGACGCGCATGGCCTACCCGTGAACGAGGGTCACGCGGCGCCGTTCGAGCTCGTCCACCCGGCGGCAGAACTCTCGGAACTCGCCGTACTCCGACGTCTCCACCCGCTGGAGCGGAATCACCGCCACCCTCCGCAGAATCAGCCCGTCCCCGGCGTCGGAGTCCCGGGCGACCTCCAGGAGATAGCCGTTCACCCCCGACTCCACCCTCTCGGTGAAGAGGGAGTCGGCCGTGGGCGACCAGCCTTCCGGGAGCGTGTAGCGCAGCTCCTCCACGACGGCGACCATACCGTTGACATCCATGGGGTAGGAGCGCTCGGAGCGGCTGATGAAGCGGTTGGAGAGGTCCAGGGAGTAGAGGACGGGGTCCAGCACGAAACCCGACCCGCGGGGGACGGCGAGGTTGGGGGCGATGAACTCCACCGTGTAGCCGAAGGGCTTCGCGAGGTTCTCGAGGGCGGCGAAATCGTAACTCCCCAGAGAGGCGCCGGGGAAGAAGGAGTTTAGCTCCGCGTCGAGGTTGCGGCTGGCGGTCTCCGGGTCGAGGTAGTTGACGCGGTTGCCGGCGGACAGCCCGTGGTAGGTCTCCTCCAGGGTGCCGCTGCCGCGCCCCGTCTCGTCGAGGTCCACCCGAACGGCGATTTCGACGCGCTGATCCAGCGGGTCCCGCTCGCCGAAGCGCTCCATCTTCCGCGACGCGCAGCGCCAGTACGGCTGCTCCTCGTACACCGGGGAAATCTCGCCCAGGGCGACCCGCCCCATGGAAAAATCAACCCACAGAACTTCCCCGCCGAGGGGCAGCCGGCCGACGGCGTCGGTGAAATCAATCGGCGAAAAGGCCCCGGTGAGCATCGGGGTGTCCCAGCGGGAGCGGGTGAGGCAGATTTCCGGTTCCAGGCCGACCTCCCGGGCCAGGGCCGTCCACAGAAGAAGCTTGTCCACGGGCCGTCCCGAGCGCCGGTAGTACGTCTCCCGCACCGTGTCGGGGAAGAAGATGCTCCCCGACCGGTCCTTGATCCGGGTCACCACGTAGCCGTAAAGCGCCTCGGCCTTCGACCGGGGATCGTCCAGACCGTCGGTCAGGCCGTGCGCCAGCTCCCTCACCTGCCCGTCGGGGACGAGGGCCTTTACCGCCTTCCCCCAGTACCAGTCGAAGAAGTCCTCCGGGTCCTCGATGGTCGAGAGCCCGACCACGGGGGAGAAAAAGCCCCGTTCCGGCATCAGCCCCTCGCTTATGATGGCCTTCGAGTCCTTCTCCTCATAGATATACGCCACACGCGGCTCGACCGGTATGTCGGCGGAGCCGTCCGTGGTGAAGCCGTCGGGCAGTCGGTGCCTCTCCACACGGCCTGAGAAGTTCAGGCTGTCGAAGGCCGGTTCCATCCCCTCGGGTACGGTAACCACGAAACGGCTTACCAGGAGGGGGTCGGAGTACTCGCGGAAGTAGAACCGGTTGCTCCAGTAGTCCAACAGGTCGTAGAGGGTCCGCACCTCCGAGTACTGGCGGTAGTAGAGGTCCACCACGGCCCCGGGGACTGCGCCCTCCAGGCTCACCGCCAGCCCCTCGTCGGTGGGGGTGAGCACCGTGGCGTCCAAAACGCGGCCGTCGGGAGTGTACGTGCGGGCGTAGATGACCTCGGTGTTCGTGGGATCGGGGATTATCATCTCCGCCCAGCGGTCCACCCCGGACTGGGAGAAGAACTTGTACACCCGCCGTTCGGCGAAGGAGTACGCGAAGTCGGCGTGGACGTCCACCCGCAGGTAGTCCAGCAGGCAGACCGCGTCCGACTCGGGGTAGTCGGCGGCCTCGGGGGCGTTCGCGATGAGCTCCCCGACGTCGGGCATGAACTCGTCCCGGGTGGCGTTCGACCGCCAGGCGAGGTAACCGCGCAGCCAGTCCTTGGCGGGGTAAAGCTCCAGGGCCCGGCGGTAGAGTTCCCGGTCCAGGCGGCCCTGGTCCTCCTCCAGCGCCAGGGCGA
Organism: bacterium; assembly: GCA_035528375.1. Classification (NCBI taxonomy): domain Bacteria; species bacterium. The sequence goes on along the minus strand of DATKYS010000048.1, from coordinate 18,439 downwards.
GCTGGACGTAGCCGCGGTAATCGAACGGCGCGCGCTCGATGACCGTCGAGAAATCGGCCAACCGGTCCCCGAATCCCCCCTTCTGGTGGCAACGGGCCAGCTCCAGGCAGGCGTCCACCTCGGTGGTCTTGAGCTCCAGGAACCGCTCGTAGGCACGGGCGGCTTCATGGTAACCGCCGGTGCTTTGGAGGAGGTCGGCCAGGTCGCGCCAGGCGTTCTGGTGGTCCGGGGAGAGCTCCACCAGGCGCCGGAGGATTTCGATGGCTTCGGTGGGATGCTGGTGCCGGCGCAGGAAGAGGCCCGTCTCGTAGAGGGCGGCCATGTGGTCCGGTTCTGCCGCCAGGGCCCTCTCCAGGGCCTCGCGCTCCCGGGGGGTGATGTTTTTCTGCCGGTACAGATTCGCCATGGCGAGCCAGACGCGGGCGCTTTCCGGGCAAAATTCCGCCACGGCGTTGACCCTTTCCAGGGCGCTCCAGTACTTGCCCTCGGCGGTCTCGAGCTCGGCCAGGGCGAGCTGGGCCGGTACCGTTTCCGGCGCCGCCTCCACCACACGGTTGTATTGGGAGCGGGCGCGACCCAGGCGTTCCTCGCTCCCGTCGGCGTCCAGGACCCAGCCCAGGACCAGCCGCAAGAGTACGCATTCGGGACGGGACGTGCGGGCGGACTCCTCCGTCGAGGGCCCGTCGGGCGGAGGGCCGCTCCTCTCCTCGATGAGCCCCTCCAGCTCGGCGACCGCCAGGTCGTAATCCTCCCGGTGCGCGTGAGAGAGCGCCCGATGGAAACGTCCGTCCAGGGATAAATCGGAGGCCGTCGTCGGCGGTTCTATGCGAAAAGCATCCACGCCGCCCTCGGAGACCTTTCTCTCCAGGGCGAGATCGGCCCGGCACTCCAGGCCCTCGACGGGGCCGCCCCCGTCCCCGTCCTCGAAGGCGGACAGACAGAGCTGGAAACCCCAGCCGACCGGGACGTGGGCCGAGCTGGTCGCGGTGTCCCGGAGGCATTTGACCAAAATCCTGTGCCAGCCCGCGTCGGCGTAGAACCCGGCGTCGTTCGACTCCACCGCCGGGTAGCCGGAAACCGCGTCGCGCTCCAGGACCCTGATCCCGTCCATCCAGATCACCACCGAGTCGTCGCTGGTGACCCCGAATCGGTATCGTCCGTCGCGGGGAAGGCGGACGTAGGTCAGCGCGTAGCCGACGCCGCGGGGGATGGGGGAGAGGTTGTCGAAGACGGCGTACCCCTGGTAGGCGCCGCCCGGCATCTTCAGCCAGCCGTGCTCCCCGAGGGCCGGGAGATCGTAGGTTTCCTCTATCTCCTTCTCGGGCTCGAACTCCTGGTAGAGGTCCAGGCCGCCGGAGTGGATGAAAGGGGCGACCAGGAGCCAGTCGGTGAGGTAGCCGAGCTCGGTTTCCATCGCCGCAGTCCTCGCCGGGTCGCGTTCCTCACGGGCGAAATACAGAAGCCAGCGACGGGCGACGGTGCGCGTCTCGAATGTCGTGTCCGCGGCGCGCAGCACCTCCTCGCAGACGGGCTCCAGCTCGTGGAAACGCGTCACGCGTTCGCTGAAGCGGATGGCGTCGCGCAGGAGCGCCTCGGCCCGCGGGTCGGACGGATCGGAGAGGACGGCCTGGAAGAAGTGCTCCTGGGCCTCAACCTCCCGACCTTCCAGGAGGGCGATCCAGCCCAGCGCCTCGTGGGCCGCCGGGTCGCCCGGATTCTCCCGGATGACCAGCTCCGCGCCCTTTGTGACCGAGGCGGGGTCCCCCCCCAGGAGCAGGAGCTCCAGGGGGTCCAGCGCGTCCACCGCCGCGGCGTGGGAGATGCCGACCGCGAGGGACACAAAAAAGAACGCCCGAACGAACCTGGTCAAGGGTGACCTCCGGGGTGCACACCGGTTAGTTTTCCCAACTATACCCCAAAACCGCGGCTGAAGGCAAAGTGGTGACGGGGGGTGTGGACACCCGTCCTTACGCCAACCGCGAAATAGAGCCGTAGGGGCAACCGTCCACGGTCGCCCGACTCTGTGGTTGCCGAACGTAGGGGCCGACCTTTAGGTCGGCCCGCGGGCGGGGCTAAAGACCCGCCCCTACATCATCGCAACCGGGGTGAGGGTTGGAACGGTTTCCCTTTCCTCGTGGGAGCGGCGCGCCGACGGGATTGAGGGTGAGGGCTGCCCGAAAAAAAGGGCCTCGCGGCCCGTCGTAGTCCTAACTCGCTATCCCCAAATGATAAGGCCGCCGGTTTAAAACAACCGCGCGGCGGTGACTGTGTCGAGTTCGGCCAGCGGCTCTTCGTCAATGAAAAAGGCCGCCGGTTGGAACGTGGGGTTTAAACCCCTTGTCTTACGACCGCGCGGCCCATTATTTAAGTCCCGGAGCCTAGCCCTCCAGCTTGTTCACCTGCACCGTCAGGCGGCTCTTGCGGCGGCCGGCGTTGTTCTTGTGCAGGATACCCTTATCCACCGCCTTGTCCAACAGGCTCGTGGCCTCGCGGTACGAGAGCCGGGCGTCCTCGGCGCGGCCCTCGGCCACGGCCAGCCGGACCTTGCGGATGGCGGTCTTGATGCGGGATTTGTAGGCCTTGTTCCGCAGGGTGCGCTTCTCGGTCTGGCGGAGCCGCTTCTTGGCTGAACGGGTCTGGGGCACGTAATCTCCTTTTCCCCCGTGAAGAGTGGTGAATACTAGAATACCACCGGGCGGCGTGTCAAGGTCCCGGTTTATCTCCGGGAATTATTGTGCTATATTGCGGGCGGTCGTACACATCCCAGAGGCCGACATCATGCGGACCACAGCGCTCATCCTGTCCTTATTCGTGCTCGCCGGCCTCGCCGTGCCGCCCAAGCCCGGTTCCTGGGACCTGCGGACGGGCGTGCACCGGACGACGGGGGTGTCCCTGCCCGAGATGCCGCCCTGGATCGGCCCCGATGCCGATTCACCCCCCCTCCCCACCCCCCCGGTGATGGGGGCCGTCGCCGTGCTGGTGGACTTTCCCGACCACCAGGCCGACCGTGACGACCATCCCCGCTCGGCTTACGAGGAGATGCTCTTCAGCCGGGACACCTACGAGACCGGCTCACTGCGCGACTACTGGAACACGGCGAGCTACGACGCCTTCGATCTGGCGGGCGGGGTCTCGGGCTGGTTCCGGACGGTCGAGAACTACTACGGTTGTTATTCGCCTGATGGGTATCATAACGGGTACTTCGATGACAATAACTTCGGCCTCACCTACGGCGGCTCCCGGGTGGCGCTGGCCGCGGCGGGGCTGGCCGACCCCACGGTGGATTTCGGCGATTACGACAACGACGGGCCCGACGGCATCCCCAATTCCGGCGACGACGACGGCGAGGTGGACCTGTTCATGGTCTACCACGCCGGGCCCGACGGCGCCGACACCGGCGACCCCCACGACATCTGGAGCCACATGAGCTCCTACTTCGACTACACCACGAACGACCCGGCGGCCGGCGGCGGTTACATCACCATCGAGGCCTACGACATCCAGGCCGAGGAGCACCCCGACGGGAGCCTGTCCGACATCTCCGTGGCCTGCCACGAAATGGGGCACCTTCTGGGTCTGCCCGACCTCTACGACTACCAAAGGTATGACTGGGGGGCGGGGCTGTGGTGCCTGATGAGCTACGGGGCCTGGGGCGCCGACGGCTCCGACGACCGCTACCCCAGCTTCCCCTGCGCCTGGTGCCGGTCGGACCTCGGCTGGACCGACGTGGTCAACCTGGGCTCCGACGTCGGCGACCTGGTCGTCCACCCCGCCGAGACCCACGACACCGTTTACACCCTCTGGCGGGACGGCTCCCCCGATCCCGACCAGTGGTTCTACCTGGAGAACCGCCAACGGCTCGACCCCGAACCGGTGCTGGTCGGCGAGGGGCTTTTAATCTGGCACATCTACTCCGGGGCCCACGGCTTCGGTTTCGACTGGAACGACCTGGACCTGGAACAGGCCGACGGGCTCAACGAGCTGGACCAGGGCGACGGCGATCGTCCCGACCCCGATGAGGACGACCTGGGGGACGACGGCGACCCCTTCCCCGGTTCCACGGGCAACACCCGCTTCGCCGACGAGACGAACCCCAGCTCTCGGGACCGTTCCGGCAACCCGACCTGGGTGTCGGTGACCCGTATCCGCGAGTCCGGCGACGACATCATCTGCGACGTGACCATAGACTCCTCGGCGGCGGACGATCTCCTTCTGGCCGGATTCTCCCGCGAGGAGGGGCTGCTCCTGCGCTGGTCCGGCACCGCCGACTGCCTCTCCTACCGTCTTTCCCGCCGGGAGGCCGGAGCCTGGGCGCAGCTCGCCTCGGGCATCACCGGGAGCGCCTGGCTGGTCCGCGACGCGTCGGGCTCGCAGCATTACCTGCTGGAAGCCCTCGGGGCGGACGGGGGTCTCGTCGTCTCCGCCGAGGTCGAGCTCGCCTACGAACCTCCCCCGTCGCGCCCGCTGGCCATCGCCGCCTATCCCAATCCCGCCGACGGCGCGGTGGGTCTGGCCCTGGATCTGCCCTCCGGGGGACGGGTGACGGTGGCGGCCTACGACATCGCCGGACGGCGCGTAGCCCTCGTCCACGACGGATTCCTCGCCGGGGGCAGGCATCTCCTCGTCTGGGAGAGCGACTCGAGACCGGGGGTTTACCTCCTCCGGCTCACCTCGGAGACCGGGGAGGCGGGCTGCCGCGTCGTCGTCGAGTAGATGAGCCGCCTGCGTGGTAGGCTTCGCCTTCTCCGTAATTTTACCGGGTTTTTCGGTGGGATTTGCTGGTGACTGCGGCGGGTTGTGGTATAGTAATGACGGGTGAGGCGCGATGACGACGCAGTTGGAAACGGCGAGGACGGGACGTGTGACGCCCGAGATGGAGCGGGTGGCCGCCGACGAGCGGCTCGACCCCGAAATTCTGCGGGAACGCGTCGCCCGGGGGACGGTGGTCGTCCTCAAGAACGTAGCCCGGGAGACCTCCGTGGCCCTGGGCGTCGGCGAAGGCCTGCGGATCAAGGTCAACGCCAACCTGGGCACCTCCAAGGATTCGCCGGATACGGCGCTCGAGCTGGAGAAGCTCCGCGTCGCGCTGGAGGCCGGCGCCGACACGGTGATGGACCTCTCCACCGGGGGTGATCTCCACGCCACCCGACTGGCGGTTCTGGAAAACACCCCCGTCCCCGTCGGCACGGTGCCCATCTACGACGCCGCCGTCCGGGTGGGGGAAGAGGGGCGCGAAATCTGGGAGATGACCGCCGACGAGCTCTTCGACGCCGTCGAGCTCCACGGTTCCGACGGCGTTGACTTCATCACCGTCCACTGCGGCGTGACCCGGGCGGCCATCGAGCTTTTGCAGCGAGCCCCTCGGGTGGCGGGGGTGGTGAGCCGGGGCGGGGCCATCCTCACCGAGTGGATGCTGCGCAACGACCGCGAGAACCCTCTCTACGAGCAGTTCGACCGCCTGCTGGAGATCGCCCGGCGCCACGACATGACCCTTTCCCTGGGCGACGGGCTGCGGCCGGGCTGCCTGGCCGACGCCACCGACCGGGCCCAGATGCAGGAGCTCGTAACCCTGGGCGAGCTGGGCCGCCGCGCCCGGGAGGCCGGTGTGCAGGTGATGATCGAGGGTCCGGGCCACGTGCCCGCCGACCAGATAACCGAGAACGTCCGGCTGGAAAAGTCGCTCTGCGACGGGGCGCCCTTCTACGTCCTCGGGCCGCTGGTGACCGACATCGCGCCCGGCTACGACCACATCACCGGGGCCATCGGGGGCACCATCGCCGCCATGGCCGGGGCCGACTTTCTCTGCTACGTCACCCCCGCCGAGCACATCCGCCTGCCCGGCGTCGAGCACGTGAAGCTGGGGGTCATCGCCAGCCGGATCGCGGCCCACGCCGGTGACATCGCCAGAAAACTCCCCGGGGCGCGGGAGGCCGACGACGAGATGGGCCGCGCCCGCTGTGCCCTGGACTGGCACCGCCAGTACGAGCTGGCCCTGGACCCGGAGCTGGTCCGGCAGTGGCGGGACATGAGCCGCCCCGCCGACGAATCGGTCTGCACCATGTGTTCCGAGCTGTGCGCCATCAAGGGGATGCGCCGCGTGCTCTACGGGGATGGAAACGACCGGTAAAGGCCTTCCAGGGTCCGGCGCGGTCGTTCTTGCGGAATGACGAATACGACCTACGGGGATGAAAATGACCGGTAAAAGTTTTTTGAAAGGTCCCGAATGGCGGGTGGAGCGGATCGCCCTCGTAGCGATGGCGGGGTTGGCGGCCGCGATAATCGTCCTCTTCGCCCTGGCCCCCACGGTGGAGGAGGGCCGCGCCGAGCGGCTGGACCTCTTCCTCGCCGCGCTGCCGGACGACGCCCGGGCGGCCTTCGAGGGCGGGCGCTACGACGAGGCTGCCGCCCTGATTTCCGAGGCCTACCGCACCGACCTCGTCTTCCACGAGCGGTGGGAGGAGCTCAAGGACACCGAGCTCGTCAACATCTTCACCGTGGGCGAGGTCCTGGATTACTACGTCCGGTACTTCGTCCCCGCGGCGCGCTCCGAGGCTCGGTAAAATTGAAACGTCCGTCGTCCGCGGAAGTGGGAGGCGCACGGGCCTCCTTTTTTTACGCCCGTTTACGAAATCGCCGCGGCGGATGAGGATGATGCGCACCACTCGAACCTTCCGTGTTATCGGTTTGAGACATCGAGCTGGTATGGGGAGTGAATCCGGCGCTCGACGGTCATGGGCGCGGCGGTGCGTTCGGTGACGCGTTTTTTAATAAAGGGCGACATAAAAAATCAATGGAGGAGTAATATAGGTGCCCGGGAGGGCGCCCTTTTTATAGTTAGTCCCGTGTCCCAGGCTTATTCATAGAAATCGAATACCCCACTTGTCAGTGGGTCGCTTCTCTGCTATCCTCTCAATCGGACGCATTACGACGTTCAACTATCATAAATCCAAGGTGGAAGGAGAACCCATGAAATTCTTAGGTGTGGTATGCGTAAGTCTTCTGTTCTTCGCCTCGCTGGCGACGGCCGGAACGCTTGTCTTCCAACCCGGCGGCGACGAGGGTAAGGACGCGGAGATTGACAACAAACAGGGCGGCACCCCCCACGGGCATTACCCCTACGTGCTGTTGCCCATGGGCGGGTGAAGCAACGACTTCGCCGGTTTGGTCGAGTTCGACCTGAACCCAATCATGAGCTGGTCCATCAGCGTTGACAGCGCCACTCTCGAGGTTTACGAAGACTTGATAAGTGACGTCGGGGTGGCCTTCGGCGCCTACCGCATCCTCGCAGACTGGGACGAGGCCACGGTCATCTGGAACAGCCGACCGGCCTGGGGGAGCAGCGCCTACGGTTACATCACCACCGACTACTCCACCGGTTGGTGGTCGTTTGACGTCACCTCTCTGGTGAATGACTGGCTGGATGGCGTCTTTCCAAACTACGGCGTCTCCATCACCCACCCCGGCGGCGGGTGCTCGCCCCCGCGGGTGTGCGCTTCCGAGTATTCCCAGGTGGACCCGTTGCTCTGCCCCAAGCTGACCATTATGTATACCGAGACCGCCGTCGAGGACGCCTCCTGGGGCCAGATCAAGGCCAACTTCTAGATCGTCTCGTTTTCCGGTCGTAGAGGGGAACCTTCCGAGAAGCTCGCTTCGCCGGGTATTGCGGGGTTTTTGCCGTGCGTTGTGATGATTCTGTTTTTCAACGTACCCACCGGCGCACCGGTTGCCCCTCTGTTAGTTGCTTGTACCCTTTTAAAAAAGGGAGGTGTGAGATGCGGCTAATCGTGCTATGTGTCCTGCTCTTCTTCACCCTGGCCCTGGCCGAGACGCAGGTTTACCAGCCCGGACCCGAGGGGAAGGATGCCGAGATAGACAGTTTGCAAGGTGGTACGCCTCACGGGGGTTACCCGTACCTCTTGATGCCCGTCGGCGGGTGAGGCGTGCAGGCCTGGGGCTTGGTCGAGTTCGACCTGAGCGATATCCTGGCCGAAGAGATAACCATCGAGCTGGCGACCCTCGAGGTTTACGAGGGTCAGGTGGGCACCTACGGCGCCGCAATCAATTGCCAGCGCATCAAGTACGCCTGGGAAGAGGCGAGCGTCATCTGGGGGAACCGTCCCCAGCTCGGGGCGAGGGTGTGGGACTCCGTCGTCGGCGACGGCGTGCCCGGCTGGTGGGTGTTCGACATCACCGAGCAGGTCCAGCTATGGGCGGACGGCGAACAGGAGAACTGCGGGGTGGCCCTGGTTCACTCACCCGGCTGCACGTTCCCCATCGTGTACTCCTCGGATTACACCACCGATCCCGATCTGCGGCCAAAACTGTGCGTAGATTACTCCCCCCGCACCGAGGTGGTGGAGGCCTCCTGGGGCCAGATCAAGGCCAACTTCTAATCTTTGCGGTCAATACGAGGGAAAACCAAAGACGCCCGGCCGGGCGTCTTCTTTTTATATCGACCTGAAGCGGCTACGCGCCGGCGCGGGCGATGGCGGCGAAGGCCTCCGGGTCCAGACTCGCCCCGCCCACCAGTGCACCGTTCACGTCGGTCTGCGCCATGAGCTCACGGGCGTTCTCCGGTTTCACCGATCCGCCGTAGAGGATTCTCACCCCTTCCGCGGCTGTGCCGAGCGTTTCTTTGAGCAGCCCCCTCAAAAATTGGTGGGCCTCCTGGGCCGTCTCCGGTGTGGCGGTCCGGCCCGTACCGATGGCCCAAACCGGCTCGTAGGCTAGGGCGGTTTTCCCCGCGAGCTCCGGTCCCGCCCCGGCCAGGCTTTGGGAAAACTGCCTCCGCAGCACCGCCTCGGTCTCACCCCGGTCGCGCTCCTCCAGGAGCTCGCCCACGCAGACTATCGGTCGCAGGCCCAGCTCGTGGGCCCGCTCGAGCTTTGCCAGGACCAGGGCGTCGGTCTCGCCGTAGACGTGCCGGCGCTCCGAATGGCCCAGAATCACCCACCCGACGCCGAGGTCAACGAGCATAGCACCCGATACCTCGCCGGTGAAGGCCCCGGATAACTCCTGGTGCATGTTCTGCGCGCCCACCGCAACGTGCGTGCCCCTGAAGGCCGCCACCGCCGCGGGCAGCGCGGGGTAGCTCGGGCAGACGAGGAGGTCCACCGTCCCGGCCAGGTCCGCCGTTCGGGGCACCAACCGCCCGGCGTACCCGGCAACCTCCCCCGGCGAGAGGTGCATTTTCCAGTTCCCGGCGACGAGGTTTTTCACTGTTGCTCCTAGTTGAACCGCTCGAAGAAGGCGCGGTAGCCGAGATAGGCGGAGTAGATATCGCACTTGGCCACCAGTTCCATGGGTGAGTGCATCCCGAGGATCGGCGGTCCGGCGTCCACCACGTCCATCCCGTGGGCGGCGAGGAACCGGGCCACGGTCCCGCCCCCGCCTTCGTCCACCTTGCCCAGCTCGGCGACGTGCCAGGGGACCCCGGCCTCGTTGAACAGGCGGCGTATCCGGCCCACGAACTCGGCGTTGGCGTCGTTGGCGCCCGCCTTGCCCCGGGAGCCGGTGTACTTGGTCAGGGCGAGGCCGTGACCCATGCGGGCGGCGTTCTGCTTCTCCTGAACCTCTTGCCAGTCGGGGTGCAGCGCGGCGCCGACGTCGGCGGAGATGACGCTGGTGTTTTCCGCGGCGCGACGGAGCGCCAGATCGCCCGTCTCGCCCTCCAGGGCCAGGATTTCGGCCAGGGTATTGAGGATGAAGGCCGACCCCGCCCCGGTGGCGCCTATGCTTCCTACCTCCTCCTTGTCCACGGCGAAGGCCACCCCGCCCCGCTCGAGGCTCTCGGCCTCCAGCAGGGCCCGGACGGAGGTGAAGGCACAAACCCGGTCGTCGTGGCCGTAACCGCCCAGAATCGCCCGGTCGAAGCCCACGTCGCGCACCATGCAGGCCGGCACCACCTCGAGCTCGGCGCTGACGAAGTCCTCCTCGGTCATCCCGTACCGTTCGTGAAGGATGTCCAGCACGGCCAGCTTGACCCGGTTCTTCGCCTCCTCGTCGGCGTCGGGGATGATTCCGGCCACCAGGTTCAGCTTCTCCCCGGGGTAGAACTCGGTGACCTTTTTGTCGTTCTGGACCTTGTACGACAAATGGGGCTCCAGGTCGCTGATGACGAAGACGGGGTCCTCCTTCGACGAGCCGATGGAGATCGGGAGGGTCGTGCCGTCGGCGAGGACGACCACGCCGTGAATCGCCAGGGGCCGCGACAGCCACTGGTGCTTGCGGACGCCGCCGTAATAGTGGGTCTTGAGCTGGGCGATGTCCGCCTCCTCGATGAGGGGGCTCACCTTGAGGTCCAGGCGGGGGCTGTCGGTATGGGCGATGACGATGTTCAGGCCCCGCGCGGCGGGGAGCTTGCCGGACCGGTAGAGGGCGACCGCCTTCTCCTTCCAGACGAAGAGGTAGCCCGGGGCGCCCTTCTTCGACTCGCCGGGGACGTGCTCGACGAAGCCGTGCTCCGCCGCCATCTTGGCGAAGCTGGCCACGCACTCACGCTCGGTCTTGGAGATGTTCAGGAAGCTGCGGTAGCGGTCGGCGAAGGCGAAGGACTCGGCGTGCCAGGCCGCGTCCTGGGTGTCGAAGCAGGACTTGCGGGGCAGCTCGTAGGTTTCTTTCTCGGTCACGGTTCACTCCTCGGGGGAGGGGAAAATTTTTGCGGGGTTCAAGACGTTCCGGGGGTCCAGGCGCCGCTTGACGCGCCGGGAGAGCGCTATCACCGCCTCGGGCAGCTCCCGCCCGATGAAGGGCTGCTTCGACACGCCGACGCCGTGCTCGCCGGAAAGCGTACCGCCCAAGGCTAACACGGCGGTCAAGATCTCGTCCAGGGCCTTCCGCGCCCGGGCGTATTCGCCGGAGTCCGCCGGGTCGCACATGACGTTCACGTGGAGGTTGCCGTCGCCGGCGTGGCCGAAGACGGGAATTAAAAGGCCGTACTTCCGCCTGAGCTCCTCGATGGTCCCGACCATCCGGGGGAGCGCGCCCCGGGGGACGACCACGTCCTCGTTTATCTTCAGGGGCTTGAGGCGGGCGATGGCCGGCGAACCGGCGCGGCGCATGGCCCAAAGATTTTCCTGCTCCCCGGCCTCCCGGGCCACGGACAGCTCTACGGCCCCCCGGCGCTCGCAGATGCCGTGGACGGCGGGCAGGGATTCCCCGACCTCCCCCGCGGAGCCGTCCAGCTCGACCAGGAGGAGGGCGGAATCCCTCGGTGGCGGCGGTTCACCCAGGTAGCGGCTGACGCACCGCAGGGTTTCGGCGTCCATGAACTCAAGTTTGGACGGCGCGAGGCCCGAGGAGAGAATCTCGGTCACCGCGTCGCAGGCGGAGGCCGTATCGGTGAACAACGCCCGGACGGTCGCCGTGTCCGGGGGATTTTTAGCCAGGTGCAGCCGGAGCTCCAGCGCCACGCCCAGCGTTCCCTCGCCGGCCAGGAGGAGTTGGGTCAGCGCCGGGTCGGACGCCGTATCCACGAGCGTCCCGTCGGGCAGGGCCGCCAGGACCGACTTCACCCAGTCCCCGGTGACGCCGTAGCGCACGCCGCGGGGGCCCCCGGCGTTCTCCGAGAAATTGCCGCCCAGGGTCGAGACGTCCTGGCTGGCGGGGTCCGGCGGGTAGAAAAGCCCGATTTTTTCCACCGCCCGTTGGAGGTCTTCCGTCACCACGCCGGGCTCGACCACCGCCTCGCGCCCTTTTTCGTCAATCCCGAGAATCCGGTTCAGCCGGTCCAGGAGCAGCACCGCGCCGCCCCGGACGGTCAGGCTACCGCCGGTGAAGCCGGTCCCCGCCCCCCGGGGGACGATGGGAATCCCGTGCTCGTTCGCCAGCCTGAGAATCGGCGGGACCTGGCCCCGCTCGGTCACGCGGACGACGAGCCCGGGTTTCACGGGCCGGTTGGTGGCGTCGTAGGAGTGGGCGAAGAGGTCGGTGGGTTTTTGGAGCAGATTTTTCCGGCCGACGATGCGGCGCAGACCGCGGAGGAAGGCGCGCGGCAGCTCGACCATCACCAGTCCTCGGGGGTGGGGCCCCAGTCCAGGCCGCGGCAGTCGCAGAGGTCGTAGAGCTTCACCGGGTCGCCGCCCTCCACGGGCACGGCCATGACCGCCCCGCCCCCGGCGTCGTAGTAGGCGAGCCACTCACCGTCGGGGCTGAAGGAGGGCCAGCGCAGCTCGCCCGCGGAAGACGCCGCCCGCAACGGCGGTCCGCCCCCCTCCAGGTCCAGGAACAGAATCGCCCCGGAGGACTCCACCCACGAAAACGCCAGGTAGCGCCCGTCGGGGCTCACGTCCAGGTCGTCCAGGCGCTCGGTGACGCGCTCGGTGGAGAGCACCGCCTCCTCCGCACCCTCGTTGACGTTCACGTGGACGATGGCCTCCTCCCCGTCCGGGTAGTCGAGGATGTAAAAAATGTTCACCCAGTCGCGGTGGACCGGGGAGCGGCCCGCGTCCGGCTGCCAGTCCAGGGGGTCGTTGACGCCGTCCCAGTGCCACAGGTCGCCCGAAATCGTGTAGCACAAAGTCGTGTAGGCGATCCAGGAGGGTTCGGCGCCGGGGAAGGGCGCCCGGTGCAGCGCTCTTTCGCCGGTGCGCGTGGGGCAGACGTAGAGGAGCTGTTCGCCGTCCGCGTCCAGCTCGACGGCCACGCGGGAGCCGTCGTAGATGAGGGCCAGGTCGCCGCAGTCGGCCTCGACGGGAATTACGACCTCGCGGAGGTCGTCGGTGGCGAGGTCGTAGGTGTAGGTGAGGTGGCGCCCGGTGGCCTCGTCGTAGGCGGAAAAGGCCAGCCGGCCCTCCTGGGCGAGGGTGGCGGTCGCCAGGAAGCAGATAAGGGATATTTTATTAATCATATAAGGTTTAATGGGTTTTGGTGGGTCGCTCTATACCCGTATTTCTACCCTCACCCTAACCCTCTCCCTTAAAGGGAGAGGGGACATAAGGTAGCCCTCACCCCGGCCCTCTCCCACGGGGAGAGGGAGACCGACCCGCAACCTCCCACAGGGAGAGGGGGCTTACATCTGGAAACGCTCGCCGAGGTAGATCCGGCGGGCTTCGGGGTCGTTCGCCAACTCCCGGCTCGTACCCTCGATTAAAATCTGCCCCTCGTACATGATGTACGACCGGTCAGTTATGGAGAGCGTCTCGCGCACGTTGTGGTCGGTCACCAGGATTCCGAGCCCGTCCTCCTGGAGCTTCTCGATGATTTTCTGGATGCCCTCGACGGCTATGGGGTCTATACCGGCGAAGGGCTCGTCCAGGAGCATGAACCTCGGCTGCCTGACTAAAGCCCGCGTGATTTCCACCCGCCGCCTCTCGCCGCCGGAAAGCGTGTAGGCTTTTTTATCCGCCAGCGGCGTGAGGTCCAGCTTTGCCAAAAGCTCCTTGAGGCGTCCGGCGCGCTCGGCGTGCGTCAGCGGCAGCGTCTCCAGGATGGCGTAGATGTTGTCCCGGACGGTGAGCTTGGTGAAGATGGAGGGCTCCTGGGCCAGGTAGCCGATGCCCATCCGCGCCCGCTTGTACATCGGCTCGTGGGTGATTTCATCGCCGTCCAGGTAAACCTGGCCCGCGTCGGGGCGGATGAGCCCCGTTATCATGTAAAAGGTGGTGGTCTTCCCCGCGCCGTTGGGGCCCAGAAGGCCCACCACCTCGCCCTGCCGCACCCGGATGGTGGCTTCGTTGACCACCTTCCGCTTGCGGTAGATTTTGTCCAGCCCCGAGGTGGAGAGGACGGACCCGTTGTGCTCCGGCTTTCCCGCGGGCCTGGCGTCTTTTTCGACCACCGGCTCTACTCCTCCGTTTGCGTTTCCTCGACGGGCGGCGTCTCCGGTTCGGGGGCCTCGGCCCTCTCGGGGGGGACGTAGCTCCCCTGGGCGTGCCCGCGGGCGACGAAGCGGTCCAGCTCGCCGTCCACCATGAAGAGGTCCATGTGCGAGCCCTGCATCTCGGTGCGACCCCGGTCGGGGTGCGGGTTGCCGGGGTCGGGCTGGTAGAGGGCGTAGGCGTCACCCTCGAGGGTTATCTGGGTCGCCACCTCTTCCTCGAGGTAGATGGTTATCTCCTGGGCCCGGGAGTCTATCCGCCCCTCCTCCCCCGAGGCCGGGTCGGGCAGGTAGAGGGCGGTGGCGTTCCCGGTGCAGACGATGCGGTCGGCCTCGTCGCCCACGTAGAAGAGTACGATACGGTCGCCGGCCAGTTCAAGCTTCCCCTTCTCCCCGTCCGCCGTGTCCTCTTCCTTGGCCACGTGGTACACCGCGCGGGCGGTGCCGTCAATCTCTATCTTCTCCAGGCCGCCCTCCTCGTCGAGGAGGTACATGGTCATCAGCTCCCCGCCGGCCTTGTCGTCCCCCCGCCAGGCGATGGGGTCGCCCTCCAGGATGATCTTGTTCTCGCCGCCGTAGTAGGTCGCCCGGTCGCCCTCGGCGTAGAGCTCCTCCTGGTCTATTCGCACCCCGCCCGAGGCCACTCCCCGGTCCTCGTCCAGGTAGTACTCCATTACCTTGCCCGTGACGTGGACGTCGCCCCCGGCGCGGTTCACCAGGAAGAGCTCCGGCTCCTCGGTGAGAATCACGTAGCGGCCGGCGCGGTGGTACTCCAGGTAGCGCCCCTCGAGGCGGGCGTTCTTCTCTCTATCCAGGACCATGACCTTGCCCTTGAGGAGGGCTATCTGCTCCCGGTCGTAGTAGTAGAGCTCGTCGGCGGTTATCTCCGTCGGTCCCTGGACGAGTTTCACGTGACCCAGGGCGCGGACGGTGCGGATGCCCTCGGTGAAGTTCCCCACCACGCGGTCGGCCTCCAGGTAGTAGTCCTCGCCGGGCTTGCCGAGCTCGATGCGCCGGGTCTCCCCGTCGGAGGGCGCCTCCCCGGTCTCCTCGGCCGCGAGGGCCGCGATAGGCAGGAGCAGCAGGAGAAGGGCCATGCCCAGGCTTTTTTTGCCGCGTGTCATTTTGAAGGTCTCGACTCTCTTCGGGCAGGCGCTCTCCACCGCATCCTCGGCCGACTATTCCGTGGTCCGCCGACTCACACCGCGGACGGAGGCTCGCCCACCCCCATTATCACGCGGGCCGGGTTCCCGGCGATGACGACCTTCTCGGGGAAGCGGCCCATCACGACCGCTCCCGCGGCGACGGTGCTGCCCCGGCGGATGCGCGTGCCGTTCAAGTAGCTGCCGGCGCCGATGCGTATCTCGGCCCCGGGTGAGTACGTCGGCAGGCTGACGGTCGGGGGGGCCGTCCACGTAAACGTCGTCCCCGATCACCACCCGACCCGGTCCTCGAATTCGCAGCCGGCCCAGCAGCCGGAAGCCCTTCCCGATGGTCACCCGTTCCGGAAGACGCAACGAAAACGGGCGAGCCCTCCGCGCAGACGGCTCCACGCGTACCGGAGGGCGCGACCCGGCTCGCGGGCGGCCCGGTCGAGGTTAGATCGCCGTGGTTCGTCCATCGCCACGGGAAAACGGGTTTAGTCCCCTTTCGACAAGGGATTATGCCACGCGGAATCCGGCGGGTCAACGCGCGGGCTCGACTCCCCTTGACGCTCGGTCGGTCGGGTACTAATATGATTCGTGGAAGGAGGAGCCATGAAACGGGTCGTGCTTTTGCTCCTGGTCTGGGCGGTTCTGGCCGGCGCAACCGAGTCACTGGTCCTGGTTGGCCCGATCGAGCGCGAGGATCTGGCCCTGCTCTCCGGGTACCCCCTCGTCGTTGACGACTATCGCTCGGGATACGCCTACTGCTACACCGACGCCCCGGAGCTCCTGGCCGGTCTGCCGTGGCCGCACCGGGTGCTCGTCGCCGACCTGGCGGCGCATTACGCCGCCGAGCGTGCCCTCTGGCCGGCCGACGACCGTGACGAGCCTTGGGACGCCTTCCACTCCTACGACGACACCATCGCCCTGCTGCAGCAGTGGGCCGTCGAATACCCCAACATCTGCCGCCTGGTGGACGCGGGCGATTCGGTTCAGGACCGTGAGCTCTACGTTCTCGTCGTCACCGACAATCCCTCCTTCGAGGAGTACGAGCCCGAGGTTCGCATAGTCGGCACCATCCACGGTGACGAGATAACCGCCAACGAGATAGTCCTCTACGCCGCCGAGCGCCTTCTCACCGGCTACGGCGTCGATCCCGAAATAACCGATCTGGTCAAGAGCTTCGAAATCTGGCTCCAGCCGCTGGTCAACCCCGACGGCTACGTCATGGGCACCCGGTTAAACGCCGATGGTGTGGACCTGAACCGCAACTTCAGCTACCAGTGGGATGAGGGTGAGTGGTACGCCGGCCCCAACCCGTTCAGCGAGCCGGAGACCCGGGCCGTGGCCGATTACTCCGGGTGTCGGGAGGCAAACGTCCCCGACCTGGTCGAGGACAACACCTTCGTCCTGGGCCTCACCTACCACTCCGGCGCCATCTGCGTGAACTACGTCTGGAACTACCAACCGGAGCGCGCACCCGACGACGACCACATCCAGACCATCTGCTACGACTACTCCGACTCCTGCGAGCTCTCCCCCCAGTACCCGCCCTGGGTGGAGGGCCACAGCTACCAGGACGACACGTACATGGACTGGGTGACCGACGGCTGGGACTGGTACGAGACCCACGGGGATCTGAACGACTGGAGCTACGGCGCGCGGGGGTGCATTGACACCACCATCGAGGCCGACAACGATAAGCACACCGACCCGCGCGACATCCTCTCCCAGGCCGACGTGAACTGGTGTGCCATCAAGAGCTGGATCGAGTGGGCCGACGACGGTCTCCACGGGAGGGCCACCGAGGCCGGCGACGGCCCCGTTCCGGTCACCATCACCGTGGGCGCCCGCGACGAGGCCTTTGCGTACTCCGATCCCACGGAGCACGGCGACTACTGGCTCCCCCTGGCCGACGGTTTTTACGACATCGTCTTTTCCGCCAAGGGTTACAACCCCATCGTCTTCAAGAATGTGGAGGTCACCGGTGAGGGCACACCGCCGCTGGACGTGGAGTTCGAGCCCGTCGAGGCGGGCGACGATCTGGGGCTCAGCGCCCGGCGGACCTCCGACGGGGTGCTGATCCTGTGGCGGCCGGTCGGCGATTACACCGGTTTCAGCCTATACCGGTGCGACGCCGCGGGTCACATCGGGGAGAAATTGAACGGGGCGACCCTTCCGGGTGCCGCCGTGAGCTACCTGGACCTCGAACCGCCCGCCACGGTGGCGCGTTACCGCCTCGAGGCCTTTACACCCGAAGGTCACCGCCTGCTCTTCGGTCCCGTCGAGATCGAGACGGTGGCCGACCCGGAAAGGTTCGCGATTCTGGGCGTCTATCCCAACCCGGTCGGGGAGCGGGCCTGTGTGGAGGTGAACTCGGCCGGCGGGTACTGCGAGATAACCGTGTACGATCTGGCGGGGCGGCTGGAATGCGTCCTGTATCGGGGGGAACTCCCGTCCGGCCGTAACCTCGTCGAGCTGGACGCCAGTGGGCTCTCCAACGGCGTGCACGTGCTGGTGGCGCGGGCGGCGCGCCGGGGAGACGTGGTTCGGGTCCAGCGCTTCGTCGTCGCCCGATGACCTTTAAATCAACCGCCTCCGGAGGGTCGCAGGTCGGCGACCCTTCGACTTGTCGGAAGGCGGTCACATCGTATATCATCTTCGCGTGAGCTTCACTCCTTTCAAAAACGCGGCCCTCGTCATCTTTTTACCGGCGCTCACCCTGGCGGCCTCTTACGGCGGATTCGCCCTCTCAGCCGAGGCCGGGCTCTCCACCTACGGTCTATCCAACGTGCCGGCGGCTTTCAGTTGCGCGCTGGATCTCGGCTTCCGCCTGGATGAGGTGGCCTTCACCCTCGGCTATTTCGCCGAGCCCTTCTCGGAGATGGGCGGCTCCCAGGGGCCGCGGCTCCTCGTGTACTACTTCACCAACCCCGCCTCCCAGCTCTTCCTGCGCCTGGGGGGAGGGGTGGATTACTTCTGGCGCCTGGCCCCCTTCAACCGGTCGGCCGATGTCCTGAAGTCCCAGGTGAGGCGTCTTTGGGCCGGCGAGCTCGGTATTCGGGTGGGGATCAAATTGCTCGGCGCCCTGGACGCCTTTGTGGACGCGGCGCTCCTCTTCCCCGTGGGTGAGCGGGTCGGGCTGTCGGTGCGCATGGTCTTCGGTCTGGGGTTCCAGCTCTGAACGGACGAGGGGTTTTGAAGGCGGCATATAAAAGCTGCCGCCCTACGCATCATCCAATTGGACGTAGGGCGGGGGCTCCGTACCCCGCCCATGTTATGCTATGACGTAGTTTTTTATAGGGATCACCACTTCATTTCGGACCAGCACGATGTCGAGACGACCGCTAACGATCTGTCAGCACACTTTTAAAAGAAGAGATGCTGAATGTAAAAGGTGTATGGCGGCCCTTCCACGGGCCGCCGAAAAGGGCGGGTCATTCGAGAGGGTGATATAAACTCGACAGGCGTGTCCTTC
>DATKYS010000047.1 GCA_035528375.1 bacterium | reverse complement strand
CTTCAAGCGAAACTTCCACCTGTTCATCAGAGAAATGGAGTTCCGCTTCAACCACCGAAACGACCCGGATATGCTACCCTATCTGAAAAGCATCCTCTTTGGTCCATGAACGTGTGTGATGCCTTAAAAAAACGGGCGGGTGTGGACACCCGCCCCTGCGTCAATATCCAGCAAACCCGATCCGTATGGGCGACCATCGTCGGTCGCCCGCGGGCGGGTCGCCAGACCCGCCCCTACGGCATCGCAACCGTGGGTGAGGAACGCCGACGCCCACCCCCCCCGCTGGCGTTCACACCCCGCGCCTGCTACACTCGCCCCGACCTTAAAATCAATCGCCGACCAATGACAAAAAAAACCGACCGCGCCGTGGGGCTCTTCTCCGGCGGCCTGGACTCCATCCTGGCCCTCCGACTCGTCGCGGACCAGGGCCTCCCGGTCACCGCCCTCCACATGCGCCTGCCATTCTCGGACGACGACGGTGTGGAAGGCCTGGAGGCGCTGGCCCGGGACCTCGGGGCCGACGAGTTCCTCCTCTACCGCCCCGGGGAGGAGTTCTGCCGCATGCTGGCGCATCCGCGCCACGGCTACGGCAAGAACGCCAACCCCTGCCTGGACTGCAAGCTTTTACTCCTGAAGCGCGCGGGGGCCTTGATGGCGGAGCTCGGCGCCGCCTTCGTCTTTACCGGCGAGGTCCTGGGCGAGCGACCCATGAGCCAGCGCCGCCGGGCCCTGGACCTCCTCGAACGCGAGAGCGGCTTGAAGGGGCGGCTCCTGCGCCCCCTGTCGGCAAAACTTTTCCCGCCCACCAATCCGGAGTCGGATGGGATCGTGGATCGGAAACTTTTAAAAGATTTCCGGGGCCGCGGCCGCAAGCCCCAGATGGCCCTCGCCGCCCGCCTGGGAATTACCGGCTACCCCAGCCCCGCCGGCGGGTGCCTCCTGACCGAACAGGTGTTCGGGCGCCGGGTGTTCGAGCTCCTCGAACGCGAGGGCTGCACCGTGGATGGACTGCGCCTGTTGGCCCACGGCCGTCACTTCCGCCTGCCCGGCGGGAGCAAGCTGGCCCTGGGCCGCGACTCCGACGACAACGACGCCCTGGTCCGCGCCGCCGCGACGGGAGACCTCCTCCTCGACGCCCGCGTCTCCTCCCCCGTGGGCGTCCTGCGCCACCCGACGGGCGAGGTCCCGCCCGAGGACCTGGCCCTGGCCGCCGCCCTGGTGGCCGGGTACGCCAAGCCCCGGGAGGAGCCCGCTGTACCCGTCCACGTCGTCCGTCTCACCGCGACTGGTGAGGAGTTTTCCCCCGAAATCGAGGCGGCGCCCGCCGACCGCTTCGACCCGGCGCTGCGCCGGCTGATGGTCTGAACCCGGTTGACACCTCGCGCGTCCCAACTTATGATACCAACGTAGCTTACGCACACCCACCCGGACCGGTCCATGCCCCGTTTCACCTACCGCGGACGGGCGGCCGACGGCCGAGGCGTCCAGGGCGAGCTCGAAGCCCCCGACGAAGACACCGTCCTGGCCACCCTGCGCAACCAGGGGCTCCTCGTCACCGCCATCGAGCCGGTGGCCGTGCGGGACGTCAAGGTCAAGCGGCGGGACCTGGTGGTCTTCACGCGCCAGTTCTCCACCATGCTCGGCGCCGGGCTCCCCCTCGTGCAGACCCTGGCCACCCTGGCCGAGCAGTCGCCCGAGGGGCTGGCGGAAATTTCCGTGGACCTGCGGCGTCAGGTGGAGGCGGGCCAGTCGCTCTCCGCCGCCCTCGAACGCTTCCCGAAAACCTTCGGCCGCCTCTACGTCGCCCTGGTGCGCGCCGGTGAGGTCTCCGGCAACCTCGAGGTCATCCTGGACCGCCTGGCCTCCTACCTCGAGCGCGTTGACTCGCTCCGGCGCCGCGTCACCAACGCCTTGACCTACCCCGCCGTCATCCTCTCGATGGTGATTCTCCTGGGCATGGGGTTCCTGGTCTTCATCATCCCGCTCTTCCAGGGCATCTACGACAACTTCGGCGCCCAGCTCCCCCTCCCCACCCAGATCGTCGTCGTGCTCTCCACCTTCTTCCGCGACTACTGGTGGATCCTGGCCCTCGTCATCGCCGCCGTGGCCTTCTTCGTGAAATTTTACGGCGACACCGCCGAGGGCCGCCTGCGCCTGGACCGCTGGAAGCTCGGGGCGCCCATCTTCGGCAGGCTCTTCATCCGGGTGGCCGTGGCCCGCTTCACCCGCACCCTGGGGACCCTCGTGCGCTCCGGCGTGCCGATCATGGACGGCCTGGCCATCACCGCCGCCACCGTGGGCAACCGGGTCCTCGAGCGGGCCGTCCTGGAGACGCGCCGCGCCATCGGAGAGGGCCGGACATTCGCCGAGCCGCTCGCCGCCACCGACGTCTTCCCGCCCATGGTCGTCGCCATGATCGCCGTGGGCGAGCGCACCGGCCGCCTCGAGGAGATGCTCCACCGCGTCGCGGAGTTCTACGACGACGAGGTCGAGGTCGCCGTCGCCAACCTCTCCGCCCTCCTGGAGCCGGTGCTCATGATAATCCTCGGCGTCGTCGTGGGCGGGCTGGTCGTCTCGATGTACCTGCCGATTTTCCAGATGCCGGGTTTAGTCGGGGGCTAGTAGCCCTTCCTGTTCCGCGGAGAGAGGGTTTGGTTTTTGCAGATTTACCGCCGCGAGCGGACCTTTTTTACATGCCGGGATTGGTCGGGGGCTAGTGTTGACCTCGTAGGGGCCGACCTTCAGGTCGGCCCGCGGGCGGGTGTGGACACCCGCCCCTACGTCATCGCAACCTGCGGGACGCGGTTTGGGATATGTCTCCGGCGGCCCTCGGAGGGGGGCTGCATTTTTACACCGTTTTTATTTATAATAGCCCCACCTGTCAAGGCCCCTCGGCCTGCCCCTTTCGACCCCTCGCCGGCCCCGACGCCGGCCCCCGCGGGAGGCTTCCGTGCAGCGCGGCTTCACTCTCGTTGACCTGATGATCGTCCTCGCCGTGGTCGCCATCATCGCCTCCATCGCAATCCCCAGCATCGAGAACACCCGGCGCGATGAGAACACCATGGTGTGCCTCCAGCACCAGGAGGAGATTTCCCGCTGGATAGCCGACTTCGTCACACGGGCGCAGGACGAGCTCGGCACCCAGCGCGATGAAATCCAGGCCGCCGTCGAGGAGTACATCGCAGCCGGTCTCACCGCCAAGCCCTCCACGCGCAAATCATTCACACCCGTGGGCGGCGGGCTGGAGAGCCCGACCACGGCGCCAAACGCCGCCACGCTCATCGCGGCGGGATACCCCGCATCGCTCTTCGTCAACCCCTACGCCGAGGAGGGCGCCCCTCCCGGGACCGGCTTCACCCTCGACGTGACGAGAAAAACCGTCGAGGGCCAGACGGCCTACGACGTGCGGGTGAACTCGACGGCGAACTACAGGATAGGCCCGTCGGGCGGGTTCCTCTCCTCAGACGACACCCGGCCCAACGCCCGCGAGCTCATCGCATTCGGCGCCCCCCAGGGCATCTTCGTCTGCCCCGAGCGCGCCGACAAGGGCGAGCCCCTCGGCTTCCACTACGCCCTCAAAGGGGTGACCGGCGACGTCGAGTGCACAACCGATCTCAAGGGCGAGCACCGCGACCCCAACGCACAGTACGTCCACTCACTGGACTAACCCCTCTGGAGTCACGAGATGGCCGAAACCAAGCGCATCCCCTGGGTCGAGATTCTGGTCTTCCTCGCCCTGGCCGCCATCATCTTCAGCGTCATCCAGCCCAACTTCGCCGACTACGAGACCGGGACCAAGACCGCCTTATGCAAGGAGAACCAGCGCAACATCGAGCAGGCCGTCCTCCTCTGGCTCACGCTCGAGGGCAAGGCCAGGGTCGAGCGCGGCTTCGGCGCCGAGGGCGACCTGAAGGTCACCGACTCCTTCGGGGACGTCGTCGAGGGGATGCTCCACTATTCCGACACCCACCCCAACGCCCGGGAGCTGGTGGACGATCTCGGCCTCGACCCGGCCATGTTCTACTGCCCCGAGGTCGGCAAGGATGACCAGCCCCTGGGGCGGCACTACTGCTACAAGAACTCCCAGGGGACGCTGGAGTGCGCCATGGACGCCGAGGGCAAGGCGCGTCTGTTGGCCGACGAGCCCGCGCCGGGCACCGACGAGCGCAAGCCCATCGTGGACTACTACCACGACTAAGGGGCCGGTCGGGGAGGCCGGCTTGGGGTGGTGTTTTCTGACGTACGGGCCGACCTTTAGGTCGGCCCGTT
>DATKYS010000046.1 GCA_035528375.1 bacterium | reverse complement strand
CGGGCGACCGTGGACGGTCGCTCCTACGGATTTTATTCGCGGATTGACGTAGGGGCGGGTCTGGCGACCCGCCCGTTTTATTTTCCGTCTTGCGATGAATGTAGGGCGGCCCCGTAGGACAAGTCCTCTGCGGGCCGCCGCTTAAACCCTCACCCCGTCCCTCTCCCTAAAAGGGGGAGGGGGTCTATTTACTTCCCCACGCAGAAGGTGGAGAAAATTTTGGTCAAAACCTCCTCGTCGGTCACCCGGCCCAGGACCTCCTCCAGCGCCCGCCGGGCCTCGGCGATTTCCACCGCCGCCGCGTCCCAGATCGAACCATCCAGGGCCTTTCGAGCCTCGGTCAGAGAGTGAATAGCGCGGCTTACCCCGTCCGCCTGACGCGCCGAGGTCAGCGCCGCGTCCATGTCCGGCGGGGTGATTCGGGCGGCCATTTGATCACGAAGCTCACCCAGCCCCCGGCCCGTTTTCGCCGACACGGCCAGAACCCGCTCCGACGGCAGTCCCGTTTCTCCGGCAAGACGCTGAACGGCCGATGAAATTTGACCCTCCGCCGCCAGGTCGGATTTATTGACCAAAACCAGCGTCGGCGTCCGTGGAATTTCCTCCCCCGCCCATCCGGGAACGGCCGGGTCGCCCGCCTCAACGACGAGGAGCAGCAAATCGGCTGCCCCGGCGGCCAGGGCGGCCCGCCCGGCGGCCAGGGCGGAAATCTCGTCGCGGAAAAGCTCCGGCCGCCCCGCCGTGTCGTAGAGCGTTACGGAAATATCTCCCAACCGAAGCTCGCCGGAGAGGGCGTCGCGGGTGGTGCCCGGCGTGGGGGTCACCAGCGCCGCCTCGGCCCCCAAAAGGCGGTTGAAGAGGGAGCTCTTGCCGACGTTCTCCGCCCCGACCAGGACGACGGCCGCGCCGGAGATGGCCGCCCGGGCGAAGGCCGCCGTCCCGGCCAGGTCGTTCAATTCCTCCCGAATCCCGTAAATCCCCGCCGAAAGCTCCGCGCCGCTCGTGGGCGGCACGTCGTCGGGGTAGGCCAGCTCAGCCTCCAGCCGCGCCGAGAGGTCGAGGAGACGACCGCGCAAGTCGCCGATTTTTTTCGACAGGGCGCCGCCGAGCTGGCGCTCCAACAGCCTCACACCGGCCGCCGACCGCGCGTCGGCGAGCGCCCCCACCGCCTCGGCCTGCAAGAGGTCCAATTTCCCCGCCTCGTAGGCCCGCCGGGTGAACTCTCCCGGTCCGGCCGGCCGGGCGCCGGATTCCACCGCCAGCTCCACCAGCCGCCGGGCTATCGTCCCGCCGCCGTGGCAGCAGAGCTCCACCGCGTCCTGGCCGGTGTAACTTTTAGGCGCCTCGAAGCGCACGCAGGTGAGCCGGTCCAGGACGCCCCCGACGCCCTGGGCCCGGGCGGCGAAGTTGTGCCGCGCCGGCTTTTTCCGCGGGTCGGGGCGGATGAACGCCGCGCAGATTTCCGCCGCGCGCGGGCCCGAAAGGCGCACCACGTCAAGCGCCCCCCGGCCCGGCGCCGTGGCCACCGCCACGATGGTGTCTTTCGACGAATGCTCCACGCCGCCGATTATACCCCACGACCCTTTGCACCTGACAAATCCACCCCCGTTAAGCTACACTTTCGAAAATCGTTCCCCTTCCCGGAGGCCGACCATGCCGGACAGAAAAACCGTTTTGTGCATAGTCTGCGCGCTTTTAGCAATCGGCGCGCTGGCGCCCGCGCTGGCCACCCACGCCACGGGCCTCGTCTTCGCCGAGGAGGACCGCTACCGCGCGATCCCCCTGGCCTCGCCGCCGTTGATGGGCGAGCTGCCGGTGAGCGCCGACCTCTCGCGCTACTTCCCCACCCCGGGCGACCAGGGCGAGCAGTCCTCCTGCGTCGGCTGGGCCTCCTCCTACGCCGTCAAGAGCTACCAGGAGTGCGTCGAGCGCGGCTGGGACCTCTCCGACACCGACCACGTCTTCAGCCCCTCCTACATCTACAACCAGATAGCCTACCCGCCGGGCAACCGCTTCGGCGGATGCAGCTACATTGACGCCTTCAACATCCTCACCGAGCAGGGCACGGTGCCCGTCTCCAGCTTCGAGTACGACCAGTATGACTGCTCGCGGCAGCCCTCGGCGGCTCTCAAATCCTCCGGCAACCCCTACCGCATCGCCACCTGGCGCCGCGTCAACGTCATGGACACCGTGGAGATGAAGGCCCAGATTACCAGCGGATTCCCGGTCATGCTGGGCGTCATGGTTGACGACGGCTTCGAGACGCTCGGCGCGGGCGAGACCTACACCTCATACTCCGGCTACTCCACCGGGGGCCACGCCGTGGTCGCCGTGGGCTTCGACGACAACAAAGGCGCGTTCAAGATTTTCAACTCCTGGGGCACCGGCTGGTCCGACAAGGGCAAGGGCTGGGTATCCTACGACGCCCTCAAGGCCATAGTCGTCGAGGGCTACGTCTGCCAGGACCTCATCATCAACACCCCGCCCGACGTCACCTACGTCGAGCCCGATGTGACCGAGCACCCGGAGACCACGACCGTCAAGTACGTCGAGGACTACGAGCCCACCCCGACCCAGACCGTCACCAACACCGACATCTACGTGTCCAAGGATTCACCCTACGCCGAGGTTTACGCCGCCGACGTGGCCTTCGACATCTACACCCCGGACGGGCTGGGGATGGTGGTGAACCTGGGCGGCGGCATCTACAACTGCGCCGGCGGGCAGGGCCAGTTACTCTTGTCCTTCACCTTCTCCGACGGCTCGCCCCTGTGGGCCAACCACGCCGCCTTCTCCGACATCTACGGGGAGGTGGCGGCCTACACGGTCGTGTTCGACATCCCGTACCAGAACCTGGACGTGTCGGGCACGCAGCTCTACATCCCGTACTGGGCGCTGAACATGGCGCAGGGGTCTTTCGAGCTGGCGGTGACGCCGCACGTGTACGTCAACGGGTTCGACGCGGGCGTCGGCGAGCCGTACTACTTCCACTACACGCAGTACTAGCAACGCGGGGCGTTGCATCCCGGTTCCGCGGACTTGATTCGGAGGGATTCGAGGGATTATCTCCGCGAGCTAGACCTTGTTCAAAACGGGAGGACCAGGAAGCCTCCCGTTTTTTTGTTTTCAGTGGAAGCAGCGGGGCGGTGTAGGGCGGCCCTTCAACGGGCCGCCGCGTCCCCCTCGCCCTCCGGGAGAGGGGGTAGGGGTGAGGGCCACCATTGAAAATAACGGGCCGACCTGAAGGTCGGCCCCTACGTCATCGCAGCCGGGGTGAAGGGTGAAGCTACCGCGCTATAACCACCCGCCGGGTGAGGGTCCCGGAATCGGTCGCCAGCCGGGCGAGGTACACGCCCGGCGGGAGCGCCGAGGTATCGTAGGAAATATCATGCCGCCCGGCGGCCATCTCCCCGTCGAGAACCGTCGTCACCCGCCGCCCCGAGAGGTCGTAGAGCGCAATTGTAATTGAGCCGTTCTCGGGTAGCGTGTAGTCAACCGTGAACAAACCGCTCGCCGGGCTGGGGTAGATTGATAACGTAAGCTCCCGCGCCGCTCCGGGGAAGTTCACCGGCTCTGTCGGCCCGAAACGTGAGACCATCCCGTCCTCCTCGGTTGCCTCCAGCCAGTAGCGGTACTCGCCCCCCGCTTCAACATCGGCATCCAGCCAGCTGGCCGCCGTTCCGGGAAGCGCGCCGGATACGGTCTCCGGTTCGTTATCCCCCACCGAGCGCAGAACGGTAAAACTCGCCGGTGCGTCGCCGGTTATCGTCCAGCCGACCAGCACGCCCTCGTCGCAGGTGTTCGCGGAAACCTCCGCATCCTCAACTGCCGGCCCGCCTTCCCAGTAAGCGTATTTTAGATTATTGTTGTTTTCGTCGTAGTACGAGATGTGCGGGTTACCGGAGGAGTCCAACGCCAGGGAGGTGTACCAGCCTACGTCTCCCACGGTCTGGATCCACCAAGAGCTACCGTTCCAGCGGGCGTATTTTAGATCATCGTTGTCCCAGTCGTGATACGAGATGTGGGGGTAGTCGTTGGAATCCAATGCCAAAGAGGTGTACCGGCCTACACTCCACGTCGAGTCCACGGTCTCAATCTGCCAGGCGGCACCGTCCCAGCGGGCGTATTTTAGACAACCGTTGGTCCAGTCGTGATACGAGATGTGGGGGCGACCGGAGGAATCCAGCGCCAGGGAGGTCCACAAGCCTACGTCTCCCACCGTGTCCACGGTCTCTACCTGCCAAGAGCTACCGTTCCACCTGGCGTACATGAGATCGAGGTATCCATAGGAGATGTGGGGGTAGCCGGAGGAGTCCAGCGCCAGAGAGGTGTACCTGTCTACGAAACCCGCCGAGTCCACGGTCTCGATCTGCCAAGAACTACCGTTCCAGCGGGCGTATTTTAGATCATCGTTGGTGCTGTCCCAATACGAGATGTGGGGGTAGTCGGAGTCATCCAGCGCCAGGGAGGTGAACCAGCCTACGTCTCCCGCCGAGTCCACGGTCTCGATCTGCCAAGAGCTACCGTTCCAACGGGCGTATTTTAGATCACTGTTGCCGCAATACGAGATGTGGGGGCGGTTGGAGGAATCCAGCGCCAGGGAGGTGTACGAGCCTCCCGCCGAGTCAACGGTCTCAATCTGCCAGGCGGCGCCGTCCCAGCGGGCGTATTTGAGATCAGCGTTGCCGTTATACGAGATGTGGGGGTTACCGGAGGAGTCCAGCGCCACAGAGGTGCACTCGCCAACGCGATCCGCCGAGTCCACAATCTCGAAGTGCCACTCGCCGGCGGAGGCCGCCCCGGCCAGCGCCAGCGCGAAAACCACGCAAAAAAGCCTCTTCATCGTAGCCTCATTTCACTTAAATACGTTTCAATCCACTTGAACGGTTAAACCTGGGAAG